>CAZWPV010000163.1:0-6372 GCA_964635485.1 uncultured Anaerolineales bacterium | reverse complement strand
AACATGTCTATTTCACCTTTCGCCTGGAGGGTGTGGATGAAAAGACCCTCGTCCCAGCTCTGGAGGAAACGGGCGAGCAAGTGGTCCACGTCGTGTGCTTTGAGAAGTAGCCATCTATCGGAGGATAACGCCATTGACGAAAAAAGAGCTCCTTTCTGGTAACGAGGCCGTAGCGCGGGGGGCCTATGAAGCCGGCGTGCGAGTGGCGGCGGCCTATCCCGGCACCCCCAGCACAGAGATTCTGGAAAACCTGGCCACGTACAGTGCCATCTATTCCGAGTGGGCGCCCAACGAGAAGGTGGCGCTTGACGTGGCCGTCGGCGCGGCCTACGCCGGCAGCCGGGCCATGGCGGTGATGAAGCACGTCGGCCTCAACGTGGCCGCCGACGCCTTCTTCTACGCCTCGATGACGGGGATGGAGGCCGGGCTGGTGCTTGTCTGCGCCGACGACCCGAATATGTACAGTTCGCAGAACGAGCAGGACAACCGCAACTATGCCAAGTTCGCCCGCGTCCCCTGCCTGGAGCCTTCCGACAGCCAGGAGGCCAAGGATATGGTCGGCGTGGCGCTGGATATGAGCGAGCGGTTCGACTCTCCTGTTATGCTGCGGGTGACCACGCGCATCTCTCATTCCGACACGCTGGTCGAACTGGGCGAAAGGGCGGGCGTTCCGCCCGAGGCCCTCGAGCCTGCCAAGCCGCCCGAATACCGCATCGACCGCGCCAAGTACGTGATGGTGCCTGGCAACGCCCGGCGGCGGCATCCGGTGATCGAGGAGCGCATCGCGAAGCTGAAAGCGTTAGCCGAGACGTTCCCCCTCAATCAGGTGGAGATGGGCGATACTTTCTTGGGCATCGTCGCCGCCGGCGTGGCGTACCAGTACGCCAGAGAGGTCTTTCCCGAGGCATCCTTCCTCAAGCTGGGGATGACGTACCCGCTGCCGGAGCAGATGGTGCGTGACTTTGCCGCCCAGGTCGACCGCTTGATCGTGGTCGAGGAGCTCGACCCCTTCATCGAGAACGAGATCAAGCTGATGGGCATCGAGGTGGAGGGCAAGTCGATTTTCCCCATCTGCGGCGAGCTCGATCCCACAGTGGTGCGCAGGTGTGCAGTTGAGGCGGGGTTGTTGCCCCCCCCCAGCCCCCCCCGTTTGCGGGGGGGGAGTGAGGCGGGACTTCTATCCTTCCCCCCGCATACGGCACCTTCATCCTCCCCCCCGCTCGCGGGGGGGATAGAGGGGGGGCAGCAGGTCAAACTCCCCGCAAGACCCCCGCTCCTCTGCCCGGGCTGCCCTCACCGGGGTTTGTTCACCGTCACCAACAAGCTCAAGCTGGTGGTCAACGGTGACATCGGCTGCTACACGCTGGGCTTTTTGCCGCCGCTCTCGGCGCTGCATTCCTGTGGCTGCATGGGGGCCAGCATCGGCGTGGCCCACGGTGTGAGCAAGGCCGGGATTGCACAAAAGCACGTGGCCGTGATCGGCGATTCGACGTTCTTTCACACCGGGATGCCCGCGCTGCTGAACGTGGCCTACAACCAGAGCGACACCGTCGTCATCATCGCCGATAACCGCACCACGGCGATGACGGGTCACCAGCAGCACCCCGGTACGGGGATGACGCTGATGGGCGAGCCGACCTACGCGGTCGAGTTCGAGGACCTGGCGAAAGCGATGGGCATCCAGCGCGTGCACACCGTCGATCCGTACGATCTCCAGGCGGTAGAGGCGGCGCTGCGCGACTGCCTGGATAACCCCGGTCCCGCCGTCGTCGTCTCGCGGCGGGAGTGCGCGCTGCTGCCCACGGCGCGCAAGCGGTGGATGACGCTGGCTGTGAACGCCGATCGCTGCAATGGCTGCGGCTTGTGCTTCCAGGTGGGTTGCCCCGCTATCGTCAAGAGCGATGTATTCGATGAGAAAACCGGTCGGGCTAAGGCGCGGATTGACCCGCTGCTGTGTACCGGCTGCGAGGTGTGTGCGCAGGTATGTGCGCGCAAGGCGATTCTATTTCGGGAGGAGATGAAGGAGGTCGAGGCCGCATGAAGACGATTAACTTTTTTCTGACCGGCGTCGGCGGACAGGGCACGTTATTGGCCAGCAACGTGCTGGCCCAGGTCGGCGTCAGGGCCGGGTTCGACGTCAAAAAGGCCGAGGTCCACGGCATGGCCCAGCGCGGCGGCAGCGTCAGCAGCCAGATCCGCTGGGGGGAGGAAATCCATTCGCCCCTCATCACCGAAGGCGAGGTGGATTACCTTGCAGCCTTCGAGAAGCTGGAGGCTTTGCGCTATTTGGAAATGCTGCGCCCTGGCAGCACCGCACTCGTGGGCGAGATGGCCATCCCGCCGCTATCCGTCAGCTCCGGCGACGACGTGTATCCTGATGATGAGCAGGTGCAGCGCGTCATCGGCGCGGTAACAGACGACGTACACTTCGTTCCCAGCCTGCGTCTGGCAGAGAGAGCGGGCAACGTCCGCGCGCACAACGTCGTCGTGCTGGGCGCGCTTTCGAACTTTATCGAGCAGGTGCCGGCAGAAACCTGGCTGGAGGTAATCACCGGGTGGGTGCCAAAGAGATATATTGACGTGAACAAGCAGGCTTTTCAGATGGGAAGAGATTCGCTGGCTCGTTGATTTATTTCACAAGGAGGTAAAGCACAATGACGGACAAACAGAAGAAGGCGTTGATTTGGAATGAAGAGTTCGAGACGATGCCGCGCTCCGAGCTGGAGGAACTGCAACTCAGGCGGCTCAAGGAGATCGTGGCCTACGTTGCCGAGAAGGTGCCTTTCTACAAGGAGTTGTACGCCGAGGCGGGTGTATCGGCCGACGACATCAACTCGCTGGAGGATATCGCCAAGCTGCCCTTTACCAACAAGCAGGACCTGCGCGATCGCTATCCGTTTGGCATGTTCGCCGTGCCGGTCCTCGAGCTGCGGCAGGTGCACGCCACCAGCGGCACCACCGGCAAGATGACGGTGACCGGCTACACGGCCAGCGACATGCAGATCTGGGCGGAGACGATGGCGCGGGTCTACGCGGCGGGCAACGTGACTGCCGATGACGTCGTGCACAACGCCTATGGCTATGGTCTGTTCACCGGCGGCCTGGGGTTTCACATCGGCGCGGAGCACATCGGCGCGACGGTGATCCCTGTCTCCGGCGGAATGACCAGGCGGCAGATCGAGATCATGCAGGATTTTGGCTCGACCGTCCTCACCTGCACGCCCTCTTACGCGCTGGTGCTGGCCGAGACGGCCAAGCAGATGGGGGTCGACCTGCGAGAAACGGCCAACCTGCGCGTCGGTTTCTTTGGCGCGGAGCCGTGGACGGAGCTCATGCGCGAGGACATCGAGGAGAGGATGGGGTTGGATGCCTACGACATCTACGGCCTGGCCGAGATCATCGGCCCCGGCGTTTCGGTCGAGTGCCCCTATCACTGTGGTTTGCACATTGCCGAGGATCACTTCTATCCCGAGATCATCGACCCCGAGACCGGCGACCCGCTGGGGTACGACCAGTTGGGTGAGCTGGTGTTTACCACGCTGACGAAGGAAGGGTTGCCCCTGGTGCGCTACCGCACGCGCGACCGCACGATCCTGCGCAAGGAAAAGTGCGCCTGTGGACGCACGATGGTGCGCATGGAAAAGGTATTAGGTCGCACCGACGACATGCTCATCATCCGCGGCGTCAACGTCTTTCCTTCCCAGGTCGAGCACGTGCTGCTCGAGTTCGAGGGATTGGAGCCGCAATACGTGATCTACGTCGATCGGGAGAAGGACGAGCTTGATACGCTGGAGGTGTGGGTCGAGGCGTCGCCGGAGCTTTACGCCCAGGGTGAGGAGGCTGTCGGGGAGATGACGGCCAGGGTGAAGAAGGCGATGCAGGAGACGCTGTACGTCTCGACCGTCGTCAAGGTCGTTGAACCGAGCTCTATCCAGCGCAGCATGGGCAAGGCCAAGCGCGTGGTCGACCGGCGGGATTTGGGGTAATCGCATAGGACACAAGTAGACAAGGAATGAGGATTGTTCCTTGTCTACCGATTCCCTATGACTACACAACAACACTCGCAACCTTGCCTCCACTACGGCTGGATCGTCATGGTCGTCAGTATGCTGACGGTGCTGGGCGCGCTGGGTTTTGCCCGCTTCGGCTACACGATGATTCTGCCGGATATGCAGGCGGCCCTGGACTTGAGCAACACCCAGACGGGCGTGCTGGCTACGGGCAACTTCCTGGGATACCTGGCGCTGGCTCTCGTCGGAGGCTTCATCGCCAGCCGCTATGGGCCGCGCCGTGTCATTGCTATCTCTATGGTGCTGATTGGCGTGACGATGGTGCTGACCGGCTTGGCAGGCAGCTTCCGGGAAGCGCTGCTGTGGCGGGTGCTGACCGGCGTGGGGAGCGGTGGAAGCAACGTCCCCGTGATGGCGCTGCTGCCGGCCTGGTTCGCCGCCCGGCGGCGAGGGCTGGCGACGGGTGTCGCCGTGGCCGGTTCCAGCCTGGCGCTGATTCTCACCGGCCTCGTGGTGCCGCGCATCCTCGAAGCTTACAGCGCGGATGGCTGGCGATACAGTTGGATCATCCTGGGCGCGCTCGTGCTGCTGCTGGGCCTCCTGGCGGCGGTGCTGCTGCGCAACCGACCGGAGGATAAGGGATTGCGGCCTGTAGCCGCCAACGCAGAGGCGCTGGCGCCAACTGTGACGAAAGCCTCTGCCGCGCTGGATTGGGGACAGGTGTACCGCTCGGCCGCCGTGTGGCGTCTGGCGCTGGTCTATATCGCCTTTGGCTTCTCCTACATCATCTACGTTACCTACTTTGCCAAGTACCTGCAGGCCGAAGCCGGTTATACCAAGGAGGCAGCGGGGAACCTGTGGGCCTTCGTGGGCTGGATCAGCATCTTTTGCGGGCTGATCTGGGGCACGGTCTCGGACCTGGTCGGGCGCAAGACTGGCTTGGCGCTGGTGTATCTGATCCAGGCGGCTGCCTTTACCGCGTTTGCGCTGTGGCGCAGTCCGGTGGGTTACATCGTCTCGGCCGTTGCCTTCGGCCTGACGGCCTGGTCGATCCCGGGTATCGTGGCCGCCGCGTGCGGCGACTATGTGGGCGGGCGGATGGCACCGGCGGCGCTGGGGTTCGTGACGCTGTTCTTTGGCCTGGGGCAGGCGGCAGGGCCGGCCGTGGCCGGGGCTCTGGCCGATGCGACCGGCTCTTTCGGCCCGGCCTTTCTGCTGGCAGCGGGCGTGGCTCTCCTGGGTGGGATCGGCTCGCTGCTGCTGCGGCCGCCGCGCACGGTGGAGGGCTAAACAGTGGATAGAGATCAAATCCGCCAGCACATAGAACGAGACCCCTTTGCGCGCTTCCTGGGCATCGAGCTGCTGGAACTGCGCGAGGGGTACAGCAAGACGGCGCTGACCGTCGAGGAGCACATGCTGAACTTTCACGGTTTACCCCACGGCGGCGTCATCTTTTCGCTGGCCGACGCGGCCTTCGCCGCCGCCTGCAACTCTTACGGCCAGGTAGCCGTCGCGCTTCACGTGGACGTCAGCTTCCTGGCTGCCGTGGAGGTCGGCACGCGCCTCATCGCCGAGGCGACGGAGGAGCACCTGGGCGGGCGCACCGGGCTCTACCGGCTGGCCGTCACCAAGGAGGATGGCACGCTGGTCGCGCTGTGCCAGGGGACGGCTTATCGCAAGAAGCAGTCGCTAGCCATCGACGGCTAGCGGCTTTGCTCTCGTCCGAACACGGGTTAGAATCTGTCCCTTGCGTTCTACAACATCTTGCGCATCTGCTCTCCGGCGGCCTGCAGGGTTGCGATCTGCTTTGGGAAGGCAAAGCGCACGCTGCGGTTGCCGTATCCCTCCAGCGAGTAAAAGACGATGCCGGGTACCACGGCCACGCCGACCTCCTCCACCATCCACACGGCAAACTTCATCGAGTCCCACTCGGCCTGAGGAGCCTCCACCTGGCTGTAATCGGCCAGCACGTAGTAAGCTCCCTCTGGCGTCGCCGCAGAGAAGCCAAACTCGTCCAGGATGGACATCATCACCTCGCGCCGCTGATGATAGTCGGCCGTCATGTCGTCGTAATAGCTCTGTGGCAGGTTGAGCGCCGTAACAGCCGCGGCCTGCAGGGGGTGGGGGGCGCAGACGGTGAGAAAGTCGTGCACGGGTCGCACCGCCGCCGATAGATGCGTGGGCGCAACCACGTAACCCAGCCGCCAGCCGGTCATGGCGAACGTCTTGCTCAGACCGCCGACGGTGATCGTCCGCTCCCTGAGCGGTTCCAGGCTGCCGGGATAGACGTGCTGCCGCCCGTCGTACAGGATGCGGTCGTAAATCTCGTCGGTGATCAGCACCAGGTCGTGCTTCACCACCA
>CAZWPV010000162.1:0-6392 GCA_964635485.1 uncultured Anaerolineales bacterium | reverse complement strand
ATGGATGCACCATCGCCCCCGAGAATGCGCGAGTCAGATGTTTACTTCTGGATCGGCTCTACATCTTCAGCGGGCATTTCCATACGTCGATCCTCGATCTGGACGACGACGGTTCCTTTCAGTGGCAGTAGGTCCACGACCTTCCCCTCGCCTTGTGGCGTTTGCACGCGCTTCTTGCGCCGGGGCATCAGCTTGCATGCCTCTTTGTATTGTTCGTCTTCGTAGACGAGACAGCAACGCAACCTCCCGCATACCCCGGTGATCTCTGAAGGATTAAGCGACACCCCTTGCGTTTTGGCCATTTTGATAGAGACGGGGTTGAACTCTGAGAGGAAGCGGGCACAGCAGCGTGGCTCACCACATGCTCCATAGCCGCCCATTAACTTGGCCTGGTCGCGCACACCGACGCGGCGCATGTCTACGTGGCTGTCTGTTATCTTTCGGAGCTGGCGCTCAAGCTTGCCCAAGTTCAGCTTCTTGTCATCGCTGACGTACAGGAACGTCAGTCGTCTGCCGTCAAAGGTATATTCGGCGGTGATGATCTTGATGGGCAGATCAAGGTTTGCCGCTTCTTCGCGGGCGGCGGCTAATGCCTCTGCTTCCTTTTTCCGCCAATGCTGAAGCACTGCCAGGTCGTGGCCTGTCGCCCGGCGCTTGATGGGCTTGAGGTCTTCTCGCCTCTCGCCTTCGTGCAAGAGCCGCACGCCGGCGACTTCTCCCAGTTGCTTGCCACGAGACGTCTCGAGGAGAACAAAGTCACCTGCCTTCAAGTTCGGGTGATTGGTGGCGTCAAAGTGGTAGATCTTGCCGGTTGACTGAAAGCGCACTCCAGCTATCCGGCATAGCGTATTTGCGTTTGGGGTATTGGTGTTTTGAGTCATGTCAATTTCTAGCGGCCTCGCAGGCGGATGCGGGCCTCGCGGCAGCGTGGGCACTCGACCCCTGTGTATTCAGTGCCACAGGTGCGGCAAACCTTGGGTGGGATGGGACGTTTATCTTCCAACGAGGCGACGATGAATACGACTTCCTGGTTGTTGTACTTGGTCAACCATTCATCGAGCTTTACGTCACCCACCATCCACTGGCCGTCCTCTGCACTGCGACGCAGGTGGCCCTCGACGACGCCTGAATCCAGTTCGTATGCTGCTGAAGCTAGCTCGCGAACGCTAGCCTTGCGGTGTGCTGGCATTTTCTCTCCTGGTATTTTGCCTAATTATAGCGTTGACTGCCAACCCTGGCAAGCGATTGTGCCGAGGGCAAGGCCCGATCTACGGTTTTCTTGAAGGGGTCAAGTGTCGTTTTCCGCGCCTCCACGCAGCACGCGGAAGTGGTCAAAATCGCGGGCGACGACCGTATCGGGGAAAATAGCGCGCGCCTCTTCGAGAATCTCTGCCTCGTGGTAGCGGCGTGATATGTGGGTCAGTACCAATTTGTGGACGTTGGCGTCGCTGGCCAGTTGCGCCGCCTGCGCCGCCGTCAGATGGGCAAAGCGACGTGCCAGGTCGGCCTCGCGTCGCAGGTACGTCGCCTCGATAACGAGCATGTCGGCCCCGCGTAAGGTCGCTTCAAGGCCTTTGACGCGCCCGACGTCGCCCACGTGGGCTAGGCACGTGCCCCGTCTCGGTGGACCGAGCACGTCGTCGGGATGAATCACGCGGCCGTCGGGCAGTGTCACCGGCTCGCCGGCGACCAACTGTCGTCGTTCTGGGCCTCTGGGCACTTTCAGGGCCTCTGCCTTCTCCTCCAGGAATGGACGGCGGGCTTTCTCGCGGAATAGATAGCCCAAGCTGGGGCCGCGGTGGACGACTGGGAAAGCCATGACCTCGAAGGTGTCATCCTCCAGGACGGTTCCCGGCTGCACTTCGATCAGGTCGATCTTGATTGGAGGCTTGGCGCCACGGAACACCACGCCGTGGATCAGGTCGTATACGCGCTCAAGCGCCCACGCCCCGCCATAGATTTCGATGTGGTCGATTGCCTCCCATCGCGCGAAGGTGGAAACCAACCCGCCCAGACCGAGAATGTGATCGAGATGGCCGTGGGTGAGGAGAATCCTGCTGAGTCGCTTGAAGCCCAGGCCGCTGTGCAGAATCTGTCGCTGTGTGCCCTCGCCGCAGTCCACCAGAAAGCGGTAATTCTTGTAAAGAACGATCTGTGATGAGAGGCCGCGGTGGATCGATGGCGCTGACGCAGAAGTGCCTAGAAAGACAATCTCAATCATGCCTTGCCTCCTTTCGCGACAATCGTTCCTGGAGATCCCTGCTCCCCTCTGATCTCAAAATCCTGTGGCAGGAATTGCCCTACGACCCAGGCGTTGGTCAGCAGATGCTGGGATATTTGTGAGGTCGTAACCTGAGACTTTCCCTGTGCCAGGGCCATGGGTAGCGCCAGTTGATCGGCCAGGTGTAGTTCGGTCGGTTCGCCGGAGTGGTGGTGTGCCAGGAGGCTCTCGCAGGCAGCCTCGGCGACGCGCTCCGCCGGAAGCCCTTTGCGCCCGTAGGCGGTGAAACCTGCCGCGACGTTCTCATCGGCAGACCCGTATTCGGCGAACAGAAAGATGCCGGCCCCCGGCCCGGCGCCGCGCAGGCGGCGAGGTTCCACCTGTGCCCCTATGCCTGCCTCGGCCAACACGTTGTGGGCGCGATTGGCCATGCGCTGTGGAATGTGGGCTGGCAGGTTCATCACTGCCGCCGTTCCCCAGACCCGCCGCAGTTCGCCCCGCTGGGTCAGTTGAATAGGGTTAAGCGTTGCTTTTCCCTGAATCTGCACCCGTATCTCCCCGCCGCCCGCCGGGTAGAAACCCCAGCGCGTCAGCTCTATCTGTGCCTGTATGCCCATACGGGCGAGTGTGGGCAGAAACACGTCGGTCAAGTAGGACACCGGCGGCGCCCAAGGCACGTGTGTCCCACCGCGAATCGTCAGGTGCGACTGTCCCTCTCCCAACGCCAGCGGCAGAAGCACCGTCTGCAGCACCAACCCCACCGATCCGGCGCTGCCGCCTTGGGCTGCCTCGGCTACGTCGAAAGTGTACTCGCCGGGGTGGGGCGGGCCACCGGGGGTGAAAGCGAGCGTCTGAGAGCCTAGCTCGTCCCTTTCCAGGCATGCTCCGCATACGGCAGCGGCAGCGCGCACAGCGGTGAGGTGCTGAGGCCGGAGTCCCGGCTTCTTGCGTCCGGCACGGATGTGCTCGATGTGCACTGGTTGTCCGGTGATGGCCGAAAGCGTCAAGGCCGTGCGCAGCACCTGTCCTCCGCCTTCTCCGTAAGAGCCGTCGAGTGTTAACATTTGACGGTCGTGGTCGGCTGGCGCTAACCGCTACTTCTCCATGTCGCGCAGCGCCTCATAGGCCGGGCGCAGCCGGGGATCGGGCCAGCCTGGCTCGGTGATGGCCCACCAGTATTGCTCGTCATCCTCTGTCCATTCGGGGTCGGCGATGGAGTGCACGATCATCGGGCCGATCCAGGGGGCCCAGTTTGCTTTGGCGTATTGGAACGCGCGTACCAAGTAGTCGGCTTGCTGCTCCTCGGTGACGGCGTACCAGGCATAGTCGGGATGCACTTGGTCGGTCGTCCATCCCATCTCCAGCACGGACACTTGCTTATCGTCGTCGCCGTATTGCACCATGATTTCGCGCAGGTCCTCGACGTGGCGGAAACACCAAAAGCGATAGCCGTCGCATTCGGCGGCGACCTCGTTGGGCGAGACCTCGGGGGGATACATAAAGCCGGGGGCATGCACGCCCAGCAGGTCAAAATATGGCGCGGCCCCTGCTTCGTACATGCCGATCAGGTATTCGGCCTCTGGCATTGCCTCGGGCAGGCCGTTGCCGGTGGGCGAAAGGCCGGCTGAGATGACCAGCGCGTCAGGGTCGGCGGTCTTGATACCGATGTAGCATGCCTTGAGCAGCTCGACATACTCGGCTGGGTTGGGGGGATGCCCTCCCCACTCGCGGGCCAAGTTTGGCTCGTTCCATACCTGGTATGCCTTCACACGCCCACGGTAGCGTTCCGCCAGCTGATGGCAAAAGTCGCCAAAGTCCTGTGGGTTTTCCGGAGGGCCGTTGTCGGTGCTATCGCCTTCGGCTGCCATGGCCCACAAAGGCTCGTGGTCGAGGCGGAAGAGCACGTTTAGATTGAGCTCTTCTGCGTCGGCGACGATGCGGTCGGTAAAGTACCAGTTAAAGTGTCCCTTCGCGGCGAGTTCGACATCTCGCCAGGCCACGCGCTGCTTGACCCACGTGAAACCGGCATCACGGATTAGCGCCATGTCGCGCCGGGCCGTCTCCTCGTTCCACCACAGGAATGTCTGCATGCCGTATTCGGGCGAGGCCGTGCGCGTGCGTGGCCAGGATGTGGGAGTAGGCTCGGGAAAAACCCCAAATCCCAAATCCCAAATCTCAAATCTGGAGACTAGAAGCCAAAAACCAAGAGCAAGGGTCCCCAAGCACAAGCATGCGAGGCCAAAGAATCGAATCAATGGACGCTTGACTCCTCGCTCATTTGTCATTTGCGATTTGTCATTTGCCATTTGCGTCAGGGTTTGTCCATCGCGCCTATGGCATCAAAGGCCGGGCGCGGAGCGCCTTGGAGGGTAATGATTCCGTATGGCGCGTTCGAGTCCGCAGCGCCGCGCCCGTCGTTCAACTGCGAAAAGTTCAGGTTCCACAGGAACGCCAGACGGACAAAGCCCCATTCGCGCATCACCCTGAATCCCTGCACGATCCACTGGGCCTGCTCCTCCTGGGTGTTGTCCACGGCGAACTGGAATCCTTCTGGATACACATCCGGGTAGCCGTCAAATCCCTCTGTCGACGCCCATCCGAACTCGGTCACGCAGAGCGGCTTGTCACTGCCGGCAGTTTGGATGCGGTCGTGATAGCCCCACAGCGTGGTCTTGAACCACCAACTGTGGTGAGGATTTGTGAAGGGCGAGTCGAACTGCGCGGCCGAGTCAAAGTACCCGTCGTCCTGGCCCATGTCTGGTGGGAGGTTGTATCCGTTGTGATGCGCTCCTACGCAATCACAGTAGCTCAGAAAACCGGCGGCGATCATCTGGTCAAAGTACTCAAAGTCGTCCATCGTGATGCGTCGCTCTGGGTTACCGGGATCGAACAGATTGGCGCCGGTGGGTGCAAGCGCGCCGCTGATGACGATGATGTCGGGATCTCGGCTTTTGATCGCCTGATAGGAAAGCCGCAGCATCTCGACGTACCGTGCGGCGTTGACGCCCTCGGCGGTGTCCCACTCGCGGTCCAGATTCTGTTCGTTCCAGACCTCGATGGCGTGGATGCGCCCCTTGTAGCGGTCGACCAGACGGCCCAGAAACTCGGCGTACTTGGCCAGGTCGTCGGGGGGGGCTTTTTCTGGATTGTCGTCAAAGTAGGTGCGCGTCCAAACGGGCGCCTCTATCACGCTGAGCATGACTTTGAGACCTTCCTTGTCGGCGGCGTCCACCACGGCGTCGTAGCCGCTCCAATCCATCTCGCCCGGATTGCCCTCAAAGAACCCCCAGCGTACTTGCTGTTTGACCCACCCCAGGCCAAGGCTGCTCACTTGACCCATCCAGTAGTCCATCAACTCCACAGGTCCTCCGGTGCCGTGGATGGCGATGCCGTAGCCAAAGACTTCTTCCCCCGACTCGACCGTGGGATAAGTTGCGGCGGTGGGTTGCGCGACCAACGCTTCTGTCGCAGTGGGAATGACGGCGCTGGTAGGCGTGACGGCCGCTTGCTCGCTGCCTTCGCCGTCCGGGGTGATGGTATAGCCGAGGTAAAGGCACGTGCTCCCGACGAGGACGAGAGCAAGCCAGATCGCGATGGCGACGTAAAGCTGATTGCCGCTCAGTCCTTTACCAGAAGAGAAATTAGTCATGCTGACCTCCTAACCCGGATAAACCGAATCGAATTTGTAGCCGCGATCTCCTAATCGCGTAGAACGTCCTGCGCGATTGTGAAATCGCGGCTACAACTTGTCAAAGTCTTTTGTCGTGCGTGTCAGCGCGAGCCCAGCACGTTGTGCAGCGAGTCGCAGGCCGGGCAACTCCCACCGGGTCGGATGATGGCATAGCCATCCTGGGGGTCGTCGCCATAGCGTGGAAAGTCAATGTTCCAGATGATGACGCAGCGCACCATCCCGGTGTTGATGCTCAGTTGCACGGCTTCGGATAGCCATGCGGCCTGCTGGGCGTTGGTAACGCTCCGGGCCCACCACCAGTTATCCGAGAACGTCGGCAAGCCCTCCTGGGAGGCGTAGCCCATCTCGGTGTAGTACAACTGCTTGCCGAATATCGCATAATACTTTTCAGTCTGTGGCAAAAAGTACCAGGAGTGATGGTTCTGGCCGTCGTCGGCCGGGTGGCCGCTGCGCGCCGATGGCGATGTGGCGCCCGCGTTG
>CAZWPV010000161.1:0-6395 GCA_964635485.1 uncultured Anaerolineales bacterium | reverse complement strand
TCGCGCCGATGCACTGCAACTCGCCGCGCGCCAGGGCGGGCTTCATCATGTTGGAGGCATCGAGCGCCCCCGAGCCAGCCCCTGCGCCGACGACGTTGTGCAGCTCGTCGATGAAAAGGATGATCTCACCTTCGGAGCGCTGGACCTCCTCGATGGCCCCCTTCAATCGCTCCTCGAACTCGCCCCGGAACCGCGAGCCGGCGACCATCGCCGCCAGGTCGAGCTGTATCACCCGCTTGTTCAGCAGGATCTCGGGCACGTCGTCGGTGACGATGTTTTGCGCCAGCCCCTCGACGATGGCCGTCTTGCCCACCCCGGCCTCACCGATGAGAACGGGGTTGTTCTTCGTGCGGCGGCTGAGGACCTGGATCACGCGCAAAATCTCGTCGTCCCGTCCGATGACCGGGTCGAGCTTGGCCTCGCGCGCCATCTCCGTCAGATCGCGGCTGTACTTTTCCAGGATGCGGTAGCGCGTCTCGGCCCGCCGGTCGGTCACCCGCTGCCCGCCGCGCACGTCCTTGACGGCGTCGTAGATGCGCTCCTTGGTCACTCCCAGATCGCGCAGGAGGCGCGCCACCGGCGTGTTGCGCTCGCTGGCGATGGACAGGAAGAGATGTTCCGTCGAAATGTAATTATCCTTGAGCTTGTTCGCCTCGTCGTTGGCCTGGTCCAGCACGCGCCGCACGCGCGGCGTGATAAAGACCTGGCCCACACCGCCGCCGCCATAGATGCCGGCCTTGGGGCTGGCCCTGAGCAAGTCGTCCAGGCGCTGCTGCATCTCCTCGACCTCCACGCTCAGCCGCTCCAGAATGTGTGGGATCACTCCCTCCGGCTGCTCCAGCAGGGCCAACAGGATGTGCTCGGTATCAACCTGTGTGTGCCCGTAGCGCGTCATAACCTCGACCGCCCGTTGTGCGGCGTCCTGTGCGCGCTCGGTGAAACGGTCTAATCTCATCATGGTTCAAAACTCCAATTTGTGCCGCTATTACGTTTGTTATCTCGGCAAGTCGCAGAGTAGCAAGCTTTACCTATCACCACTATAGATCATTCAATAAGCCCGTATCTTACCCGACCGAATTATACCGCACATTGCCCCGTCGGAAAAGAAACGAGTCTGGCCAAAAATCGTGAAGGGTGGTGAGGGTGGTTTTTTGGGGGTGCTGGCGGGCGCGCCTGCCCTGAGGCGCCCCCCGAGCGAGTCGAGGGGCGGAGCCGAAGGATTGCGCCCGCCCGCACCTCCCACCCCCACAGATTTTAGCCACACTCGAAAGAAACCAGCAATCGCTTGCGGTTTGGGGCCAAAAGTCCTATAATTAAGGACACCAGGGTAAGGAGAAGGTTTTGGACAAATGCCGGCTGAACGACTCGATTCTTTAGGAGAAACCACCACCAGCGAGAAGAACCCAATGGCAGAGATGCTCGATCGCTACCTCTGCCACCAGGAACTGGAGCATGGACAACTCGTTCCAGGGATCGTCGTCCGAGCGAGTTCCAATGAGGTCATCTTAGACGTCGGCGCCAAGTGCGAGGGCATCGTGCAGGAGCACGATTTAGCGAGACTCTCGCCCGCCGACCGCGCAGCCATCCGGGTAGGTGACGAGATAATGGCATTCGTCATCAACCCAGAGGACGCCAACGGCAACATCATCCTCTCCCTTTCCCGGGCCCAAATTGCACGCGACTGGCGCAGAGCACTGGAGCTTTTCAAAAGTCAGGAGATCATCGAGTTGCCGGTTGCTAGCTGCAACAAGGGCGGCGTCATCATCTTGTTGGGGAAAATACGCGGATTCGTGCCAGGCTCGCAACTGGCCACTTCACGCGTCGCTGACCAGATGGCTACCGGTTCGGACAGCGAATCCCGTTGGGCAGCGCTGATCGGAGAGACTCTCCAGCTCAAGGTCATCGAAGTCGATCAGAAGCGCAATCGGTTGATTCTCTCCGAGAGAGCTGCCACGCGCGACCGGCGCAAGAACCAGCGCAAGGAGATGCTGGATAAGCTGACCGAGGGAGACGTACGCAAGGGCAAAGTCATCAACCTGGCCGATTTTGGTGCGTTCGTCGACCTGGGCGGCATAGATGGCCTGGTTCACCTGTCTGAACTCTCCTGGAAGCGGGTGACTCACCCGCGAGAGGCCGTTGAGGTGGGACAGGAGGTCGACGTCTACGTATTGAAAGTGGATAGGGAGCGCCAGCGGGTGGGCCTCAGCCTCAAGCGGTTGCAGCCCGACCCGTGGCTCTCTGTGGAAGAGCGATACCATGAAGGTCAGTTGGTCGAAGGTGTCATCACGCGCCTCACCAAATGGGGGGCCTTTTCCTGCATCGTTGACGACGAGGCCATTGAGGGATTGATCCACATATCGGAACTGACCGACAACCCGGTGGTTCACCCCCGCGAGGTGATCAAGCCTGAGCAGGTCGTCACGCTGCGCATCATCGGCCTGGATGCAGAGCATCACCGCCTCTCGCTGAGCTTGAAGCAGGTCGACGAAGGGGAATTCCGCGATGCGGATTGGAGGACAGCACTCGCGGCAGATCAACCCGAGCCTACAAGTTCTCTATCCGTTGCACTTTCTGACGTCATCGATTCTTCAGAGGAGGGGCTTCCGAACACCAACTGATGAAGGATGCTGTGGTATGTAACACATGGTGGACGGTGAAGCTATGGACAAGTTAACGAGATTTTTTACCGAAGAAGCCCGACGCGCACTCAAATGGGCCCAGCGCGAGGCCAGTCGGATGAACCACGCCCGTCTCGGCACAGAACACCTCCTGCTGGGGCTCCTGCGCGAGAAAGAAGGGGTCGCCAGCCGCGTGCTGCGTGAGCTGGGATTGCAATCTGGCGATGTGCAGCATATGGTCGAAAGGCTCAGCACCACACGGTCGGGCTCCTCTTTCCCCGCTGCCGACATCGATCTCACCTCTCGCACTAAGCGGGTGCTCGAACTGGCCAAGGAAGAGGCTCGACGCCGGGGCGACCCTCGCATAGACACACATCACATCCTGTTGGGTATGGTCCGCCAGGGTGATGGTACCGCACTGGAGGTGCTCAACCACCTGGGCGTCACAGGCGAACAGGTCCGGCGCTACACCGATCGGCTGTTGCAGCAGCAGCCAGTCACGGTCGGGAGGCACAGGAGAGCGACCAGGTCTGCCAAACCGCTGTTGATAGATCAACTGGCGATTGACTTGACCGCGCTGGCCGAAGAGAGCAAGTTGGACCCCGTCATCGGCCGCCAGCAGGAGATCGAGCGCGTGATCCAAATCCTGGCCCGCCGGACGAAGAACAACCCGGCGCTCATCGGCGATCCCGGCGTGGGCAAGACGGCCATCGTCGAGGGGCTGGCCCAGCGCATCATCGCCGGCGAGACGCCTGACCCGCTGCTGGACAAGCGCGTGCTCCAATTGGATGTCGGCTCTCTGGTCGCCGGAACGATGTACCGCGGGCAGTTCGAGGAACGCCTCAAGAAGGTCATCGCCGAACTCAAGGACGGCGACAACATCCTATTCATCGACGAGGTTCACATGCTCGTCGGGGCCGGGTCGGCAGGCTCTACCGTGGACGCGGCAAACCTGCTCAAACCCGCCCTCGCCCGGGGCGAACTGCAGTGCATCGGCGCCACCACGCTGGAGGAATATCGGAAGCACATCGAGTCGGACGCGGCGCTGGAGCGGCGCTTCCAGCCGGTGATGGTCGACGAGCCGACGATCGAGGAAACGATCGAGATCCTGCACGGAATTCGTTCCGCTTACGAGCAACATCACAGGCTGCGCATCGGCGACGAGGCTCTGGAAGCCGCGGCGCGGCTGGCGGCCCGCTACATCTCCGACCGCTATCTCCCGGACAAGGCGATCGACGTGATCGACGAGACCGCCTCTCGCGTGCGGATGTACAAATCTCCTCAGGCCAAGAGCCTGCGGAGTCTGTTTGCCGAACTGAAGGCCACACAGCAGGCCAAAGATGAGGCCATCGAGGAACACCGCTACGAGGACGCCGCAGCGCTGCGCGACAAGGAGATCGAACTGAAGGAGCGGCTGCAGGCCCTGCGCACCGAGTGGGACGAAGAAAACGCCGTCGTCGTCACTCCCGAAGATGTGGCGGAGATCGTCTCGATGTGGACGAGCATCCCGCTGACCCAGTTGCACAGCACCGAGTCTGAGCGACTGCTGCACATGGAGGAGGAGCTCCACAGGCGCATCGTGGGCCAGGATGAGGCCATCACGGCGATAGCCAAAGCGGTGCGCCGCGCGCGAGCCGGGCTCAAAGATCCGCGCCGTCCCATCGGCTCTTTCATCTTCCTCGGTCCCACCGGTGTGGGCAAGACAGAACTGGCCAAGGCGCTGGCCGAGTTCATGTTCGGCAGTGAGGACGCGCTGATCCAACTGGATATGTCCGAGTTCATGGAGCGCCACAGCGTGGCGCGTCTGGTCGGCGCGCCGCCGGGCTACATAGGTTACGATGATGCGGGGCAGCTCACCGAGACCGTTCGCCGCCACCCCTTTTCCATCGTCGTCTTCGACGAGGTCGAGAAAGCGCACCCCGAGGCCTTCAACATGCTGCTGCAGATTATGGAGGAAGGTAATCTCTCCGACGCCCGCGGGCGGAAGGTGGACTTTCGTAACACGATCCTCATCATGACCTCCAACATCGGGGCAGAGCTGATCAAGCGGCAGACGGGCCTGGGATTCGCCATCCCCCGCACCGAGGAAGAGGATGCCGAGCGCGATTACGAGGAGATGCGCGAAAAGCTGCTCGATGAGCTCAAGCGCGTTTTCCGGCCCGAATTTCTCAATCGGGTGGATAGCGTCATCGTCTTCCACGCCCTCAGTCGGGAGGACATCGCCCAGATCGTGGACCTGGAGCTGGACAAGGTGCGCGAGCGATTGCTGGAATGCGAAATCTCGCTAGAGGCGACGGATGCAGCCAAGGATTTGCTGGCCGAGGAGGGTTACAGCGACGAGTATGGTGCGCGGCCGCTGAAGCGCGTCATCCAAAACCAGGTCGAAGATGTCCTCTCCGACGCGATCCTGGAGTGCCGGTTCGAAAGCGACTCGGCGGTCGTGGTGGGCGCTGAGGACGGCGAGATCGTGCTGAGCCAGGCGGAAGAAGCGTCTGAAGAAGAGGAGCCTGCGGAAGAGCCGGTCCCCGCGTGATGTCCGGAGGCGGCGTGGATAGCGGTCGAGTTGCCGCTAGGCGATCAGGGAGTTGAAGGTTCGTAGACCGCCTCGACCAGCGGCACGATGACACGCCAGTCGTACCGCTCCTCGACGAAAGCCCGTCCGGCCTGCCCCAACTCGGCCCCTCTCCCCGGCTCATTCAGCAGCGCAACCACCGCCTGGGCGAACTCCTCCGGCTCATCTGCCAGCAGCAACTCTCTGCCGTGCGTCACCGGGAATCCCTCCGCCCCCAGGGTCGTGGAGACCACCGGTTTGCCCATCGCCAGCGCCTCCAGGACCTTGAACCGCGTCCCGCCGCCCATGCGCAGCGGCACGACGTACACCGCCGCGCCGGCGATGTAGGGACGCGGGTCCTCCACAAAGCCCGTCAGCGTCACCGCCGGGTCGTCCCGCAGCACGTCCAGTCGCCGGTGGGGCCGCTGCCCGACGGCGAGGAAGCGCGCGTCTGGCACTCGATTCCGTATGCGCGGCAGCACCTCGCGGGTGAACCACAGCACGGCGTCGACGTTGGGACGGAAATCCATCGTGCCGGTGAAAACGAGTGTGGGGGTATCGGCGTGTGTGCGTGTAGGAGCGTAGGCCCGCGTATCGATGCCGTTCGGGACGACGGTTATATTGGCATCAGGAGCAAGCTTGCGCAGCGCCGCCGCGTCCGCCTCGGAGACGGCCAGCACGCGGTCGGCGCGGCGGCAAACTAAAGCCTCGTAACGGAGCAGCCGCCGCCACTGGACGAAGGAGTAGACCGCGCCGAGCCAGCGGGTTGGGATGCGCACGTCGGTGAGAAACGCCCGTTTCTGGAGCAGGTACTCGCAGTTGTGATCGTCAAAGACGACGAGGGGACGCAGTGACTTGCCCCCCCTCTGTCCCCCCAAAAGTGGGGGGGAGGTAGGAGCGTGTTTCCCCCCACTTGGGGTGGAGGAAGGGGAGGGAAAAACCGTCTCGACGACATCGAGATACGGTGCCATCTCGATCCCCTCGACGTGCACGACGTCAACGACCTCCTGCGCCAGCCAATCGGCCAACCGCCGGGCATACGCATCCGAAGCCAGTCGTAGCGCCATATCGGGCTTGGAAGTAGTGAGCATGTCGCGCAGGCGAGTGAAGAGCGAACGCACCGGAGGCTCCACGACCTCGACACGCCCCCCCCCTTTCCTCCCCCCCCGTTGGGGGGGGCTAGAGGGGGGGGAAGCGAAGGAGAGCACCGCCACCTCGTGACGCAG
>CAZWPV010000160.1:0-6429 GCA_964635485.1 uncultured Anaerolineales bacterium | reverse complement strand
ATCATTTGAGGGAACGAACTGCCTTCGGTGCGATTATACGTGAGGGAATACGCCGGCTTTGCGCTGTCCGTGAAGTGTGATACAATTAGGCGCGGAGGAGATGTGCCAGCACGAACCGTCGTCAACCAACTGATTATCGCCAACGTCGCCGGAGCGCAGGCCAGCGAACTCACCGAGCGGCTGACCCGCAGCGGTTTCTACGTCACCCAGGTCGACTCCAGCGGCGGCATCCTATACGAGGCCACGACGACGTTGCTCATCGGCCTCAACAGCGAACGCCTGCCCCGACTGTTGGAACACGTCCGCGAGTGCTGCCACACCCGCCGGCGCTACGTCCCAGCCCAAGTCGAGGCCCCTCTGCTCGAGGTTCAGCCGATGATGATCGAGGCAGAGGTAGGCGGCGCGACCGTGTACGCCCTCAACGTAGACCGTTTCGAGCAACTATAAAGGTGAAATCGAATGAAACTGGTCATCACCATTATCCGAGATACGGACGCCGGCGCCGTGATTGAGGAGTTGGTGTCTAGCGGCCACCGCGTGACCCGCGTCGCCAGCACCGGCGGTTTCTTGCGGCGAGGCAACGTCACGCTGCTCATCGGCGCAGAGGAACAACACGTCCAGGCTATCATCGACATCCTGAACGATACGTGCAAACCCCCCGAGCCCGGCCAGTGCCGCGCCACCGTCTTTGTCGTAGACGCCCCCCACTTCGAGCAAGTCTAGTTCCCAGGAATGCCCCGTGACAGAAAAACCGCCCGGCCATCGGCCGGTTATTCCTATTCGCGACAGGTGTATCTCACTCCGCCTAGCAGGTGCGCGACTGGGTCGGCGCGCGGCACGAAGAGCTTGGCAGTTCACGGCGGGCGGCAGATGGACCCAGCGATTGCGACGCTCGGTCCGGCACAACATGCGCAGCCTCTGGTTCGACGGGCTCTTTGCCACCGCCAGCGAAGCTATCCTGGTCTCCTACCTCAGTCTGTTCCTGCTGGCGCTGGGCGGCACCCCTTCACAGATCGGCCTGATGAGCTCGCTTGCCAGCCTGGGCGCAGCGGCGGTGCTCCTGCCCGGAGCCGCCTGGGTCGAGCGTTGGGGCCAACGCAAGCGCATCGTCGTTCTCACCGGCGGCGGGGCCGCGCGGGCGGCCCTGATGCTGATGCCGCTGGTTCCCCTTCTATTTGCCGGGCCGACGGTCGTCTACATTGTCATCGCTCTGGCCGTCGCCCGCAGCGCCTTCGGCCAGCTGGGAATGCCGGCGTGGACATCTCTCACGGCCGACATCGTGCCCCTGAAATGGCGCGGCCGTTACTTTTCGTCCCGCAACATCGCGATTGGCCTGGTGCAAATACCCCTCATCTACCTCGTCGGGCTGCTGATCGCCCGCGCGAGCAGTCCCGGGAACCCCACCGGCTACCAACTGGCGTTGGGACTGTCTTTCATCATCGGCCTGGCCGCTACAATCAGTTACGCGAGCATCCGGGAGCCCGCAGCTCCGGCATCCGCGCAGGTGAAAGGGCGCATCTCCTGGTCATCCTTCCTCCGACACCTGCACGCACATCCCGAATTCCTGGCCTTTTGCGCCACCGCCGCGCTGTGGAACTTTTCCGTCAACGTCGCCGGGCCGTTTTTCTCCCCCTACCTCGTCGAGGGCCTGAAGGCCACGCCCGACGTCGTCGGCACCCTCAGTATCATCAGCCCGCTGACCGCGCTGCCCGGGCAGCGCATCTTTGGCGTACTGACCGACCGCTGGGGGGCACGGCGAGTACAGCTCATCATCGGCCTCGTAATCCCCCTGCTGCCATGGGGCTGGACGTTGACCCGCTCGCCCTGGCATGCAGTGCCAATCCACATGGTGGGTGGGTTCGCGTGGGCGGGCTACAATCTGGCCAACTTTAACCTGCTGCTCACACTCACGCCGGAGGACTTTCGCCCGCGCTACACCGCACTATACCAGATCGTCGTGACGGTGGCCCTTGCGATTGGGGCTGCACTCGGCGGCATCATCATCGATCACTGGGGATACCACGCCGCCTTCAGCCTCTCCGGCATCGGCAGGCTCGCCGCTGCATTGCTGTTTGCCCTCGCCGGACGCAAGAAAGCCAATGGGCCTGTAAAAGAATAACTTCCCGCAGCGACACGACGAAAAGCACTTTGAACCCACCAGACGACTGTTAGGACAAGCTTTTACAGGCCTGAAACGGCAAGGTGTAGCGTGTCGTTACACAATCTGGGTCGAGGCACAGGAAGTTATTTCTTAACAAATCCTATGGCCCCCAGCCTTGAGCCGGAGGCCATAGTTCCAGACAAGCGCGTTCAGCCAAACGGGTTATAGCTCATCCCCACACGCGGGCCAGCCGCCGTGTGGCCTCGATGACGTCTTCTCGATGGCCGAACGCGCTGAAGCGGATACAGCCCGCACCCGCCGGTCCAAAGCCCGAGCCGGGCGTAGTGACCACGTGAGCCTCTTGCAAGATAGCCTCAAACACGTTCCACGAATCCTGCCCCGGGAAGTGCGCCCAGACGTAGGGCGAGTTCACGCCGCCATAGGTCGTGACGCCAAGGCCGGTCAGGGCCTGCTTGATGATGCGCGCGTTCTCCATATAGTACTCGACAGTCTGCTGCATCTCCTGCATCCCCTCGTCGTCCAGGGCAGCCAGCGCGCCGTACTGGGCGACGTTGGAAGAGCCGTTGAACAGCGTGCCCATGATCCTGCGCCAGTCCTTGAGCACCGGCGTGCCGTCGTCGAACGCCAGCTCGCTCGGCACCACCGTCCAACCCAGTCTGACGCCGGTGAAGCCGATGGGCTTGGAGAGGGAGTTGACCTCGAGCGCCACCTCGCGGCTGCCTTCGACCTCGAAAATAGACTTCGGCAACGCCTCGTCCTGCACGAACGCCGAATAAGCCGCGTCAAAGATGATGATCGATCTGTTCTGCCGGGCCAAGTCGACCAGTGCCTGTAGCTGCTCCCTAGTCGAGACTGCCCCGGTGGGATTGTTGGGCGAGCACCAATAGATCAGGTCTGTCTGAGGCAGGGCCGCCAGATCGGGGAAGAAGTCGTTCCCAGGCGTGCAGCTCATGTAGGCGATGCCGTCGAACTGGACCTTTTCGTGATTATACGCCCCCGTGGCGCCAACGATGACGCTGCCGTCCACGTAGACCGGATACGCAGGGTCCTGGATCGCCACCGTCACGTCCGGGCCGAACAGCATCTGCAGCCGGCCGCAGTCGGGCTTGGCCCCATCGGAGACGACGATCTCGTCAGGATCGACGAGGCCACCGTACCACTTTTCGGCGATGCGCGCCTTCAGGCTCTGCAGCAGCGCCTGGGCCTTGGAGTCGTCGTCGTAACCAGAGTACCCCTCCGGCGTGCCCAGGCCGATCACGGCGTCCTTCATCCCCTCGACGATGTGCGACGTGAGAGGTTCCGTCGTGTTGCCGATCCCCAGGCTGATGACCCGAGCGTCGGGGGTCTGCTCCAAGAAGGCCCGCCGCCGCCGCCCGATCTCGGGGAAAAGGTAGCCCGCCTGCAGTTTAGCGATGTTCTTGTTTCTGTGCACCATTGTTCTCCTCCGTGTTTATTACCCCCTCCCCCTGCCCCCTCCCCGATAGAGAGGGGGAATCTGTGGCTGTCTTACGTCACGAACGCCTCTAGCGCCTCGAAATCGAGCGTGCGAAAGTAATCGTCCGGCGTCTCGGCCCGCCTGATCTGCACCACCTCGCCGTTCTCCCGCAGCAGCAGCTCTGCCGAGCGCAGCTTGCCGTTGTAGTTAAAGCCCATCGCGTGGCCGTGTGCGCCGCTATCGTGAATGACGACGATGTCCCCGACCTCGATCTCGGTCAGCAGCCGGTCGATGGCGAACTTGTCATTGTTCTCGCACAAGGAACCGGTGACGTCGTAGGTGTGCGTGCAAGGCTGATGCTCCTTGCCCAACACCGTGATGTGATGGTACGCCCTGTAGAGAGCCGGGCGCATCAGGTTGGCCATGTTGGCATCCAGCCCGACGAAATCCTTGTAGGTGTGCTTGATGTGCAGCACCTCCGATACCAGGTAGCCGTAGGGGCCGGTGATCGCCCGCCCGCACTCCAGGAGCACTCTGGGCGGATGCAGGCCGTTCTGCGTGATCAACTCGGCGTAGGCATCCTGCACCCCCTCGGCGATCTTTTCGAAGGACACCGGCTCCTGCTCCGGCGTGTACGGGATGCCGATGCCGCCGCCCAAGTTGATCAGGTCAAAGTCGATGCCCACCTCGCGCGAGATATCGACGACCAGCTCGAGCAGCATCACCGCCGTCTCGATAAAATACTGGTCATCCAGCTCGTTCGAGGCGACCATCGTGTGCAGCCCGAACCGCCGGATACCCTTCTCCTTGAGCGTGCGATACCCCTCGAAAAGCTGCTCGCGGGTAAAACCCCACTTCGCCTCCTCGGGATGACCGAGAATGAAATTGCCTTCTCGCGTCGGGCCGGGATTGTATCTGAAGCAGACCAGATCGGGCAGCCCGGCGTGCTGCTCCAGGAACGGGATGTGGCTGATGTCATCCAAGTTGATGATAGCCCCCAGCGCCTTGGCCTTTTGGTACTCGATCGCGGGCGTGTCGTTGGACGAAAACATGATGCTCTCGCCCGTGATGCCCACCTTCTCGGCCAGCAACAGCTCGGGCAGCGAGCTACAGTCCGCGCCGAAACCCTCGTCCTTCAGGATCTTGAGCATGAACGGATTGGGCAGTGCCTTGACGGCGAAATACTCCTTAAAGCCATGGACGTCGCCGAAAGCCGCCTTGAGCCGCCGGGCGTTCTCTCGAATCCCCCGCTCGTCATAGATGTGGAACGGTGTCGGGAATCGCGCCGCGATCTCGCGTATCTGTTCTTGGGTAAATGGAAGCGTCTTTGTCGTCATGGTCATCCTCTACAGCAAGCCCGTCGTCTCCATCACCTGCCGCACGCGCGCTTTGTTTCCGGAACGCAGCTCGCACATCGGCAGCCGGTAGACCTCCTGGCACATCCCTCTCAAAGAGAGCATGTATTTGATCGGGATCGGGTTGGTCTCCACAAACTCGGCCTCGAAGAGCGGCGCGAGCTCCCGGTCTACCGCCTCTGCCGTCTCATAGTCTCCCGCCAGGGCCGCCTGCACCAGAGCCGTCATCCGATCCGGCACCAGGTTGCTGGCCACAGAGACGACCCCGTCGCCGCCCGACCGGATCAGCTCCAGTGTGATATTGTCGTCGCCGCTGAGGACGCTGAAACCCTCGGGCCGCCGGTTGATCACATCCCGAATCTGGCCGATGTCGCCTGACGCCTCCTTAACCCCTGCGATGTTCTCGCAGTCGTTCGCCAGCCGCATCAGCGTCTCGGTCTCGACGTTGACGCCCGTCCGGCCTTTGATGTTGTAGACGATACAGGGAATTTCGACGCTCTCGGCGATGGCACGAAAGTGCAAGTAAAGCCCTTCCTGCGTCGGTTTGTTGTAGTACGGATTGACCAGCAGCACGCCGTCCACGCCGGCCTCCTCCGCGTGCCGCGTGAGCCTGATCGCCTCCCGCGTGCAGTTGGAGCCGGTCCCGGCGATGACGGGCACCCGGCCATTCACGTGCTCGACTGTCACATCAATCACGTGATCGTGCTCCGGGTGGGAGAGCGTCGGGCTTTCGCCGGTCGTGCCGCAGGGCACGATGCCGGCGACGCCGCCCTCGATGTTAAAATCGATCAACCTCCTTAGGGTTTCCTCGTCCACATTCTCATCTTCTCTAAACGGGGTAACGATTGCTGTGAAAACACCTCTAAACATTTTCCTGTCCTCCTATTATTATGTCTTTCATCAAATCGTCAATGCTGTAAAAACCTGTCCTGCCCTGGATGAACTCGGCCGCCATGATCGCGCCCACCGCGAACCCCTCCCGGCCACGGGCGGTGTGGCGTATCTCGACGGTATCGACCGCGCTGTCGAACGCGACGAGGTGCGTCCCGGGGATGGCGCCCCCCCTGCTGCTGGAGAAATGCAGCTCGTGCGGCTCGATCTGCCTGTCGAGCATCTCGTAGACCAGCTCGGTCTTGCGGTCGATATTGTCCAGCAGAATCCGGCCGATCATCTTGGCCGTCCCCGAGGGTGAGTCGGCCTTGTTCCTGTGATGGAACTCGTGGGCCAACACGTCATAGTCCGGCAGATTGTCAAAGATGCGCGCCGCGGCCTCAAAGATTCGAAACGCAGCGTTGACGCCGATGGAAAAGTTGCCCGACCAGATCAACCCCACCCCGCTCTCCTCGACGGTCCGCCTCACATCGTCCATCCGGTCGTACCAGCCCGTCGTGCCGACGACCATGTTCCGGCCCAGCGCGGCAACCTGCCGGATGTTCTCCACTGCGACGTTGGGCTGGGTGAAGTCGATGCACACCTCCGCGTCGCTGAGGGCCTCCTCGGTAATGGCCGGGAGACAC
>CAZWPV010000159.1:0-6440 GCA_964635485.1 uncultured Anaerolineales bacterium | reverse complement strand
CCCTTTCCGTCCATTTCATCTTCTCATCTGTTACACGATATTGGACATGAGCGTTCGAGAAACCCGCCGCACCACCCTACTCCTATCTCACGTAATGACTATACGAATAAACAGCCTGCTATTTGCCATTTGAGATTTGAAATTTGAGATTTCCCAACGCCCGCTCCGCGTAAGCCCGGTATCGCCTGCGCTTGTTGCGCACCGGCGGATCCAACGGCGGCAGCAGCCCAAAGTTAGCCTTCATCGGCTGGAACGATCCCGGCTCGGCGCGGCTCACGTAATGGCACAGCGCTCCCAACATCGTCGTACGCGGAAGCTCGAGCGGCTCCGCCCCTAGCACGAAACGGGCCGCGTTGACGCCCGCCACCCACCCGCTGCCAACGCTGCCCACGTATCCCTCCACCCCGGTGATCTGCCCGGCGAAAAAGAGACCCGCTCGATCACGGAGAGCCATCGTCGGCTCCAGCAGCAGCGGCGAGTTGATGAACGTGTTGCGGTGCATGTGGCCGTAGCGCACGAACTCGGCCCGCTCCAGCCCGGGGATGAGGCGGAACACCCGCTCCTGCTCGCCGTAGCGCAGGTTGGTCTGGAAGCCAACGAGGTTGTAGAGTGTCCCGGCCAGATTATCCTGCCGCAACTGCACCACCGCGTAGGGCCGCCTCCCCGTGCGCGGATCGGTCAGCCCTACCGGGCGCAGCGGCCCGAAGGCCAGCGCATCCCGCCCCCGCGCCGCCAGCACCTCGACCGCCAGACAACCCTCGAAAAATTGAGCGTTCTCCTGTTCAAAATCGCGCAGGGGAATGCGCTCCGCCACCAACAGCGCATCGACAAAGCGTGCGTACTCCACCTCCGTCATCGGGCAGTTGACGTAATCCGCATCCCCCCTGCCGTAGCGGGAGGCGCGGAACGCGGTCGACATGTCGATCAATTCAGCACTGACGATGGGGGCCAGCGCGTCGTAGAAGTATAAATGCTCCTGGCCCGTCAGGTCGGCGATGGCCTCGGCCAGCGGATCGGAGGTGAGGGGGCCGGCGGCGATGACCGCCGGCCCGCCGGGGATCGCCGTCACTTCCTCACGCACAAGCGTGATGCGCGGGTGGGCCTCGACGCGGCGGGTGACCTCGGCAGCGAACGCCTCCCGGTCGACGGCCAACGCCCCCCCGGCGGGCACTCGCGTCTCGTCGGCGCAGTCCAGCACGAGCGAGCCCAGGATGCGCAGCTCCGCCTTCAACAGCCCCGCCGCCCGGTCGGGCAGGTCGGAGCCGAGGCTGTTGGAACAGACCAGCTCGGCCAGCCGGTCGCTGACATGGGCGGGCGTCGTTTTTTGCGGGCGCATCTCGTAGAGCGTCACGTCCACGCCCCGCTCGGCGGCCTGCCAGGCGGCCTCGCTCCCGGCCAACCCCCCGCCGACGACGGTGATTGTGGGCTTTGCGTTTGGCATCGCGGGTTTATTCTACCACAGTTGTGGCGATTGTTCCATCGGTTGGCAACCCAGGTGAGAACAAGTATAATCAAGACCAGTCAAACCCGAAAGGAACCGGCAAAAATGACGGCATCTCAACAAGAACAACAACCCGCCTACCGCAACCCACAGCTACCCGTGGAACAACGCGTCGACGACCTGCTCGGCCGAATGACGATAGAGGAAAAGGTCGCCCAACTGCAAACCTCGTTTTCGGCTATCGTACATCTCCTGGACGAGGAGGGAAATTTCGATCCGGAAAAGGCAAAGGGGAGAGAAAAAGAAGACCTCGGAGCCCCACCCAGAAGAAGACGCAGGCCAAAAGAGATGGCCGAATTCAACAACGCCATCCAGAAGCACGCGCTCGAAGATACGCGCCTGGGCGTTCCCCTGATGACCGTGGGTGAGGCACTCCACGGCCACATGGCCGCCGGAGGCACGATGTTCCCCCAGGCCATCGGGCTTGCCAGCACCTGGGACGTGGAGCTTGTGGAGCAAATCTACGCCGTCGCGGCGGCCGAGATGCGCGCGCGGGGCGTGGTTCACGCCCTCACACCCGTCCTGGGCCTGGCGCGTGAGCCTCGCTGGGGCCGGACGGAGGAGACCTACGGCGAGGACCCCTACCTGGTTTCGAGGATGGGCGTCGCCTGCGTGTTTGGCCTGCAGGGCAGAGGGCCGACCATCGACAGGCAGCACGCCATCGCCACGCCCAAGCACTATGCCGTCCACAGCCAACCCGAGGGCGGGACCAACTCCGCCCCCGGCAACTACTCCGAGCGTACCATCCGCGAGACCTTCCTCGTTCCCTTCAAAGCAGCCGTCACTGAAGCCGGCGCGCAAAGTATCATGGCCTCCTACAACGAGATCGACGGCGTCCCCGCCCACGCCAACGAGTGGCTCCTGCATCAAGTCCTGCGCCAGGAATGGGGCTTTCGCGGCTTTGTCACATCCGATGGTGGTGGCATCGGCCAGCTCGCCAGCCTGCACCACGTCGCCGCCGACCGGGCTGAGGCGGCCAAGATGGCGCTCGAAGCCGGGATCGATTTCGAGTTGGACTCCTGCTTTGCCGAGACCCTTGCCCGCCAGGTCGAGGAGGGCAAGATCGCAGAGGCAAACCTCGATCGGGCCGTAGCGCGTGTGTTGCGCATTAAATTCGAGATGTGCCTTTTTGAAGATCCATACGCCGATCCAGAGCACGCAGAGCGGTTTATCAACTGCGCCGAGCACCGGCAACTCGCGCTGAAGGCGGCGCACAAGGCCATCGTGCTTCTCAAGAACGAGGGGAATCTGCTGCCGCTGAAGCGCGAAAAGCTAAAGTCCATCGCCGTGATCGGCCCCAACGCCGCAGAGGTCCACCTGGGCGGCTACAGCGCGGAACCCAAGCACAAAGTCAGCATCCTCGAAGGCATCCGGCGCAAGGCCGGCGACGACGTCGAGGTCGCGTACGCGGAAGGATGCAAGATCACGACCGGCGTGCAAGGATGGGAAGCGTGGTATGTCGATGAGGTTCCGCTGAACGACCCCGAAGAGGATACACCACGCATCGCCGAGGCGGTCCGCGCAGCCCAGGCTGCCGATGTAGCCATCGTCGTGGTGGGCGGCAACGAGTCCACCTGCCGGGAGGCGTGGCACGAGAACCACCTGGGCGACCGGGATAGCCTCGACCTGCTGGGACGCCAGGACGAACTGGTGCAGGCCGTCGTGGAAACCGGCACGCCGACCGTCGTCGTGCTGACCAACGGGCGACCGCTGACGATCAACGCCATCGCCGAACACGTCCCGGCCATCCTGGAGGGCTGGTACCTGGGCCAAGAGACCGGCACGGCGGTGGCCGACGTGCTGTTCGGCGACGTCAATCCGAGCGGCAAGCTGCCCATCACCTTCCCCCGGTCGGTGGGGCAGTTGCCAGCCTACTACTATCAGAAGCCATCGGCCAAGCGGGGCTACCTGCTCGCTGATAAGGAGCCCCTGTTTCCCTTCGGGCACGGACTCAGCTACACGACCTTCGTCTACAGCAACCTGGAGTTAACGCCGCCCAGGATCGGCGTCGGCGGCCAGGCCGTGGTCAGCGTCGACGTCACCAACACCGGCGAGATCGCCGGGGACGAGGTCGTGCAATTGTACATTCGCGACCGGGTCAGCTCGGTAACGCGGCCCGTCAAAGAGCTCAAGGGCTTTGAGCGCGTCACGCTGGAGCCGGGCGAGACCAGGACGGTGACGTTCGCCATCACGCCGGACGAGCTATCGTTCCTCGACGCACATATGGAGCGCATCGTCGAGTCAGGCCTATTCGACGTCATGGTGGGCACCAGTTCGGTTCATTTGGACACCGTCGTGTTAGAAGTGGTGGAGGTATGACCCGACACGAGCCGAACATCGTTCTAGTCCCAATGGGAACTGTCTCACTTGGCCTGCTCCACAGCCTGGCCGCACCGATGAGTGAGACCTTTGGCCTGCCGTGCCGGATCGCCGATCCCATTCCCATCCCGACCGACGCCTACGACCAGCGGCGCGAGCAATACGCAGGCCACAAGATCATCGCCGCGCTGGCTCGCCTGGAGTTCCCTGATGCAGAGCGCGTGCTGAGCGTCATCGACGCCGACTGCTACGCGCCGGGGCTCAACTTTATCTTCGGCCAGGCCAGCCTCGACGGACGCGGCGCTTCCATCGCCCTCCCCCGCCTGCGACCGTCGTTCTACGGCCTGCCAGAGAACGACGCGCTGTTCCGCGAGCGCGTGCTGAAAGAGGCGGTACACGAATTGGGACACACCTACGGCCTGAGCCACTGTCCCAACCCCAGATGCGTGATGCACTTTTCCAACAGCCTGTACGCCACAGACGTGAAAGAGGCCGAATTCTGTCCCCACTGCAGCGCAAGCCAACGACGAATCGCCAGTTTGGTGTAGGGGACTTGGCATTTTTCATTGTCCATTCCCATTGTACCCAGGTACAATCCCAATCTTGGCCGCACGCACGATGACAAATTGCGCAGAAGCTGGTACAATTGGAGTGTAATCTGGCTTTCACAGGAGCGCCGCATGCAAAGCGAGTTCCGACCCTCAAAAATAACCCTGCAGCACAAGCTCACCCTCGCCCACCTGGCGGTGGTCTTGCTCTCAATCTCCGTCGCCGAAATAGCCGCCCTGGCCGGCATGGCGTTGATTTTCGGACAACCGCTGTTCGATCCCCTCGGCTGGGGACTTCACGTCATCCTGGTGCTCGTCCTCGCCGGAACCGTCGGACTCGTCGGCGGCGCGACGGTCAACTACTTGCTCGCCCGTCGCCTGCACCGCGTGCTGGAGGTCAGCCGCGCCTGGATGCGCGGCAACCTCTCGCTGCGCATCGCCGATTTCAGACGCGACGAGATCGGCCTGCTGGCCCGGCAGTTGAACCTGCTGGCCGAACACCTCGAGAAGGACGAGGAGGATTTGGAGGAATTGCAGGAGCGCACAAGCCGCCTTTCCGACCAGGTGCGCGCCCTGGCCGTGGTCGAGGAGCGCAACCGGCTGGCCCGCGAGCTGCACGACAGCGTCAAGCAAAACCTGTTCAGCGTGGCGATGACGGCCAGCGCGATCCGCACCCGGGTCGACGCGTTGGAGAGCGCACCTGCCGACCTCAAGGAAATGGTGCAAGAAGTCGAGACCACCTCCAGGGCCGCCCAGCAAGAGATGACGCGCCTGATCGAAGACCTGCGGCCAGAATCGCTCTACACCCAAGGGCTGGCAGAGACACTCAACGATTTCACCCTTCTCCTCGGCGCGCGGGAGCACCTGCTGATTTACCTGGATGTGCACGGCAACGACAGACTCCTGCCGCCGACCGTGGCTGAGGCGCTCTACAGGGCGGCGCAAGAGGCGCTGAACAACGTGGCCCGGCACGCCTGCGCCACCCGCGTAGATGTGGACCTGCGCTGCATCCCTGAACAGGTTTCGCTGACCATCGAGGACAACGGTGTCGGGTTCGATCCCAGCGAGGCACACAAAGGACTTGGGCTGGGGCACATGCGCGAGCGCATCATGGAGGTCGGCGGGGTGCTCTCGGTCGAGAGCCAGCCCGGCATCGGCACCACCGTCGCGGCTGAAGTGGCGCTCCCCCACCCGCTCGGCATGCGGCCCGACCTGGCCGAGATGGAGGAAAGCCGCCCCATGCCGACCATCGAGAACTGGGCCTGGCTGGGGCAAAAGCTCACTATCCCGGTGGGGCAGACCTGGCCTTGGCTCCCCGCCGACCAGGTCAACTTGCGCCGGCCTATAGTCGAGGCCACCGACGGAGGCTCTCTGATCGTCAAGCACAGCTCCAGTCTCCTAGGACTCCTCAGGAGCTATGTCATACAAGTGGGGCAAAAAGTCCCCCTGGCTCACATCCACTGCGGCAGAACGGGATACGAGTGGGAAATGCTGAGCGCATCGTGGGCGTTGCGTCGCATCCGCGGCGTGAGCGGCAGGATGGTGCTGACGCGCAATGGACAACCCATGGCCGCGATGCAGCCACAGGGCCGCATGCTGCACACCCGGAACGAGATTGTCTACGACGGGCGCGGCTATCGCCTGTCCTACGTCAAAGGCAAACCCGGCGGCTACGTCCTGGTGGACGAAGCGAACGACACGCTGCTCGTAGCAGAAGGCAGCGACCCAGATCGGTTCGAACTGCGCCGTGCGTTACCGTTGCCCTTGCTGATCATGGTAACGATGCGCATCGCAGATGAAGTCATTGTGGAAAAAGACGAAGAAACGTCTGAGCAAGAATAAATCACACTTGAAAGGAGACAGAACGATGAGAACCATTTACAGTATGCTCTACACGCTAAGGCCCTACGAGCGGGGCATCCAGGAGATGTTGGGCAAGTACACCGGATTCATCATGCCGGGACTGGGCTTCCAGATCCCCTTCTTCCAGCTCGTCCGCGTGCGTGACATCCGCGAGCACACCATGGACATCGCACCTCAGTCGGTGATCACCCAGGACAACGTCGAGATCC
>CAZWPV010000158.1:1901-6443 GCA_964635485.1 uncultured Anaerolineales bacterium | reverse complement strand
CACTTTCACCCACGGGTTTTCCTCGGCGATGTTCATGACGATTTCCTCGCCGTCGAGGATGTCGTAGCGCGCCTTAAAGATCGACTTCATCCCCTGGCGCTTGACGGATCCCAGCGCGTTGCCCGCCGGATCGGAAAAGTGGTAGCGGGCCGAGAAGTCGATCACCCGGTCGGCGTTGATCTTGTACAGTGGCTGGGTCTGTTCTCTATCGGAAAAGACGGTGACCTCTTCCTTGAGCTTGAAGAGCTTTTGCTTCACGTAGTAGACCAGGTTCCCGCTCGCGTCGGTGACGGCGAGCTGTGGCGCGAGGGCCATGATCTTGAATGAAAAGTTCAGCGGGTATTCCATCAGAGCCTCCTTTGTCCGAAATAAGTTTGTCTGGGTCGAGCAAGTCAAATTATAGCACAGTTTCTTTGCGAACGACAAATCGATCACAGTATACCCATTGAGCGTGACGAGGTCGTAACGAGTCCACGTTGCGAGCCGCCGACCCTGCCGCAGTCCTCTTGGAACTTTTTGACCCCCTGGGGCGTCCTGAACGTAGATCGCGGTGGTGTATCTTTAATCGGCCAAACCCCCCCCCCCCCGGGGTTGGGAAAAATCCGGGGGGGTTGGGGGGGGGGGGCCGCCCCCCCCCTAACCCCCCTTTAGCAAAGTCTTCTGTACTGGGGAGCATTCTGAATTTCCTGTGGAAAGGATACGCTATCTAGATCGCCGCGTGCTACCACGCCGGCAGGTCATGTGCTATACTGGTTACACGGTGCGTAGCGTGATCGCAGGAGGTGTTCTGATGAAAAGGTCTCTCTTTTACCGGGTTTTGGTGCTGGTTTTGCTTTGCAGCCTGTTGGTAGGCTGCCTGTGTCCCGCTGAACCCACGGCGACGCCTTTTCCTACCTCGCCGCCGTATACGCCGCCTCCGCCCGGCAACGTCGCCCCCATCGTCGTCCAGCGCACGCCGGAGCCGGGCGAGGAGCTCGCGACCGACGGCGCCATTCAGTTGATCTTTGACCGGCCGATGGACAAGCGCTCCGTCGAGTCGGCCTTCCTCGTCGGTCCCGACGTCGCAGGCAGCGTCGAGTGGGTCGATGACCGCACGGTCAACTTTAAGCCCAAGCGCGAGCTGGAGAGGGACACCGAGTACCTGGTCACCCTCGGCCCGGAGGCCAAGGCGGCCGACGGCAACGCCGTCGACGGCGCTTACCGCTTCCGCTTTCGCACCGTCGGCTACCTGGAGGTGGCGCAGGTCATTCCTGCCCCAGATACGGCGGACGTGCAGGCTGAAAGCACCGTCACCGTCATCTTCAACCGGCCCGTCGTCCCGCTGATGGCGGTCAGCGACCCGGCCTACACCGAGTTGCCCCAGCCGCTCACCTTCGACCCGCCCATCGCCGGCAGCGGCGAGTGGCTCAACACCTCCATCTACGTCTTTACCCCCGACAAGGTCCTGGCCGGGGGCACCACCTACACCGCCCGCGTCGCGGCCGGGTTGGAGGATACCACCGGCGGCGTGTTGGCAGAGGACTATGAGTGGACGTTCTCCACCCAGTCGCCGCAGGTCGTGTGGGTCTCGCCGCCTGAGGACGAGCAGTTGGTCGGCGTCGATACCGTCGTGCGGGTCACCTTCAACATGCCGGTCGATCCGGCCTCGGCAGAGACGGCGTTTCACCTGGAGACCGCAGGCGCTCAAGTTGCTGGCACCACGGAGGTGGACGGCGCGACACTTACCTTCACTCCCAACGGATGGCTGGCCTTCGACACGACCTACACGGCGCGGGTGGACGAGGGCGTCAAGAGCGCGGGCGGTGGCACTGGCATGCGGGGGGATTATGTCTGGCGTTTCACCACCGTTCCCCTGCCGCGCATCCTCAGCACCAACCCCTACGACGGCCAGCGGGATGCCTGGCCCTACACCTCCTTTGAGATCGTCTTCAACGCGCCCGTCGACCCTGCCACGGTGATGCCAAACCTGGAAATGACGCCGCCGCTTTCGCCGACGCAGGTCTATACCTACTTCAACCGGTGGAACAACACCTTCGTGCTCGAGTTTGGCGCGCAGCCCTCCACCGACTACGAGGTGCGCATCGGCCCCAATATCGCTGACCCCTACGGCAACGTCACCGGCCAGGAGCTGACGGTGCGCTTCCGCACCGCCGACCTCGATCCCTGGGCCGAGATTCGCGTTCCCTCGACCGTCGGCACACTCGACGCCAACCAGCCGGCGCGCGTCCTCGTCAGCCACCTGAACACCGACCGTCTCGATCTGACTCTCTACCGGCTCGACACGAACGAGTTCTTCCGCGCCCAGCGAGGCTGGTGGGAGTACAACCCCGCCGGCAGCCCCATCCGCCAGTGGTCGCTGGGTGTCGAGGCTCCGCTCAACGAGACCGGGCGCGCGCTGGTGGACCTGGCCGGGGGCGAGCCGCTCGCGCCGGGCATCTACCTGCTCGATCTCAGGGCCCCTGGGGTGAGGTACGATAACTGGAGCCACCGCAAGCTGCTGGTCGTCTCCGAGTACAACCTGACGCTCAAGCGGAGTTGGGGCGAGATGTGGGTCTGGGCGACCGACCTGGCGGCAGGACAGCCTGCCGGCGGGCTCAAGCTGACCGTCGTGGATGCCGACGGCACGGCGCTCGCCTCCGCGACGACGGATGCGGAGGGCCTGGCTCGCTTCACGCCGAGTGGCGCGAGCGAGGTCTACGTCGTGGCGCAGGAGCCCTTCGCCATGGCCGGGACGGCCTGGGATTGGAGCGCAGGCATCAGCCCCTGGGATTTTGGCCTGGAGACGGAGGCCGCGTACCCGCGTCACCGCGCGCACGTCTACACCGACCGGCCCATCTACCGGCCCGGACAGACCGTTTACTTCCGTGGCGTCGTCCGCATGGAGGACGACGTGCAGTACAGCCTGCCGACGGGGCGGAGGGTGGAGGTCAGCGTCTACGACGCCGTTGGGGAAGAGATCTATCGCGAGATGCTGCCGCTGGACGAATTCGGCGCTTTCCACGGTGAACTGGCGCTGGCTGAGGGGGCTTCGCTGGGCGGGTATCATCTCAACGCCCGCCTGGGCGAAGATCACTTTGCCACCATGTTCCAGGTCGCCGCCTACCGCCCGCCCGAGTTCGAGGTGACGGTCACGCCGCGCAAGACGGAGGTGGCTGCCGGGCAAACGACGCGCGCTGACGTCGAGGTGAGCTACTTCTTCGGCGGCCCTGTTGCCGATGCCTCCGTCGAGTGGCGCGTCCTCTCCACGCCCTACCGCTTCGAGCCGGCCCAGTTTGGTCGCTACGACTTTACCGACGACGAGGACCCGTGGGCCTGCCGCTGGTGCTGGTGGTGGGAGGAGCCTGCCCCCGAGTTCGTCCTCGGCGGCTCCGGGTCGACGGATGCTGAGGGTCGTCTCACGGTTGTGTTGCCGACGGAGGTGATGACGGGCGGGCAGCGGCTGACAATCGAGGCCACCGTCTATGGCAACGATGGGCAGGTCATCTCCGGCCGCGGCGACGTGGTGGTGCACAAGGGCGAGTTCTACGTGGGCCTGGCCCCGCAGCAATACGTCGGCGAGGCCGGCAAGGAGATGGCGGTAGACGTGGTGACCGTCGATTGGGAGGGCGAGCGCCTGCCGAATCAGAAACTGGCGGTCGAGGTCACCCGCCGCGAATGGGTCAACACGTTTGTGGAGAACGAGAGCGGCGGTGGGCGGTGGGAGTGGGAGGCGGAGGACACCCTGGTCTATTCCGGCAAGCTGACCACCGATGCCCGCGCCGAGGGCGTGATGGCCTTCACACCGAAGGAAGGCGGCTCCTACCGTGTCGTCGTAGGTGTTCCCTCCCCTTCCTCCCTCCCGATGGGGGGGACAGAGGCGGGGATACGCAGCTCTACCTGGGTGTGGGTCAGCGGGGCTGAGTACGTTTCCTGGCGGCGGCAGAACAACGACCGCATCACCCTCGTCAGCGACAAGACCACGTATGTCCCCGGCGAAACGGCCGAGATACTGATCCCCAGTCCCTTTGCGGGCGAGCACTGGGCGTGGATCACCGTCGAGCGGGGCGGCGTGTTGACCCAGGAGGTGCTGCGGCTGGAGAGCAACTCCACCGTCTACCGGCTGCCTATCACTGCCGACCACGCGCCCAATATCTACGTCTCCGCTGTCATCTTCAAGGGGGTAGATGAAACCGAGCGCGTAGCCACGCACAAGGTGGGTTACGTCCTGCTGACGGTCGAGCCGGTGGAGCAGACGTTGAGTGTCACGTTGACCCCCAGCGCCGAGCAGGCGGAGCCGGGCGACACCGTCACTTTTGACGTGCAGGCCCGCGACGCGAACGGCAATCCGGTGCAGGCCGCCTTCTCCCTCGACCTGGTGGATAAGGCGGTGCTGAGCCTGCAGCCGCGCACGCCGAACGCGATCAACGAGGCGTTCTACGGGCGGCGAGGCCTGGGCGTCACGACCTACAGTGGGTTGACCATCTCTGTCAACCGGCTGATGGAGGAGGAGGTGGAGGCCCTTGAGGATCGGGCTTTGGGGGTGGGCGGCGGAGGTGGCGAAGG
>CAZWPV010000158.1:0-1801 GCA_964635485.1 uncultured Anaerolineales bacterium | reverse complement strand
GCCTTCTGGGATGCCACCGTCGTCACCGATGGGGATGGCCGCGCCACCGTCGAGATCGAGCTGCCCGATAACCTCACCACCTGGGTCTTTCGCGGCGTCGGCGCGACCGTCGACACGAAGGTGGGCGAGGGGACGGTCGAACTGCTGGTCACCAAGCCGCTCATCGTGCGACCCGTGACGCCGCGCTTCTTCGTCGTAGGCGACCGGGTGCAATTGGCGGCGCTGGTCAGCAACAATACCGGGAAAGCGCAGGAGGTCGAGGTTACGCTGCACGCCGAAGGGCTGACGCTGGCCGACCCGGCGGCGCAGACGGTCTCCATCCCCAGTGGCGGCGAGGCCAAGGTCACCTGGTGGGTGGAGGTCGGGGACGTGGAGGCGGTCGAGGTGGTGATGAGCGCCGTGGCCGGCGAGTATTCCGACGCGGCTCGCCCGCGCTTGACCACCGGCCCTGATGGCACGCTCCTGGTCTACCGCTACACCGCGCCGGAGATCGTGGGCACCGGCGGGCAACTAGTGGGCGAGGACGCGCGCACCGAGGTGGTCGCGCTGCCGCCCAAGTACGACGACCGGCAGGGGGAGCTCACCGTGCGGCTCGACCCGTCGCTGGCGGCGGGGATGCGCGATGGGCTGACCTACCTGGAGCATTATCCTTACGAATGTACCGAGCAAGTTGTCAGTCGCTTCTTGCCCAATGTGTTGACCTACCAGGCGTTGAAGGAGCTAGAGATCAGAGATCAAGAGTTGGAATCGAAGCTGCCCGGGTTGGTCGAAGAGGGGGTGAACAAGCTCGTCCTGCGGCAGAACGGCGATGGCGGCTGGGGCTGGTGGTATGGCAACGAGAGCAATCCCTACCTGAGCGCCTACGTCGTCTTTGGGCTGGTCAGGGCGCAGGAGGCCGGGTTCGAGGTGCCGAAGGTCGCCCTGCAGCGCGGCCTGGTCTACCTGGAGAGCACGCTGGTGAGCGCGCGCAGTCTACAGTCTTACCGCGAGGCCAACCGGCAGGCGTTCGTGCTCTACGTGCTGGCCGAGGCCGGCGAGACGAAGCGCGCAAGTGAATACGTAGGTGACCTCTTCGACCGCCGCGACAAGCTCAGCCACTACGGGCGGGCGTTCCTGGCGATGGCGATGGGGCTGATCGACGGAAGCGACAGTCGTATCAATACGTTGCTCTCCGATCTGCAGAATGACGCCATCCTCAGCGCCACCGGTGCGCACTGGGAGGAGGCCAATTACGACTACTGGGCGATGAACACCGACACGCGCTCCACTGCCGTCATCCTGGACGCGCTGGTGCACCTCGATCCCGAAAACGCGCTCATCCCGCAGGTGGTGCGCTGGCTGATGGTCGCCCGCCAGGATGGCATCTGGGAGACGACGCAGGAGACGGCCTGGGCGCTCATCGCCCTCACCGACTGGATGGTCGTCACTGGCGAGCTGAAGGGTGAGTACGCGTATGGTGTGTGGCTCAACGGCGATGCCCTGGCCGAGGGTACGGTGACGCCATCCAATATCGACGAGTCGGTGCACCTGCGCGTGGGCGTGGCGGAATTACTCGTTGATGCAGGTAACCGGCTCACTGTGGGCCGTGGGCCGGGCGAGGGCCGATTGTACTACACCGCGCACCTCAAGGTCTACCTGCCGGTGGAAGAGATCGAGCCGCTCAACCGGGGCATCATCGTCCAGCGCCGCTACGTCGATCCCGATTGCACGCAAGGGGCCAAGTGCCCGGAGGTGAACAAGGTCGAGGTCGGCGACGTGGTGCAGGTGCGGCTGACCATCATCGCGCCGCACGACCTGTACT
>CAZWPV010000157.1:0-6454 GCA_964635485.1 uncultured Anaerolineales bacterium | reverse complement strand
AAGATAGTAGAACTGGTCAGGGAAGAGCGGCAGCGCCACGCGCATCAGCCCGTAGCCGCCGGTGCTCAGAAACACGCCCGCCAGGACGGCGCTGACCGTGGTCGGAGCCTCGCTCTGCGCATCGGCGAGCCAGGTATGGAAGGGAAAAGAGGGCAGCCGCACGGCGAAGGCGAAAAACAACCCTCCAAGGGCAATGCAAGCCTCGACGAAGTACCTATCCGCGCCGTAGGGCCGTTTCTGCGCCGCCTCTTGCATGTCAAAGGTCTCGACCTGAGCAAAGACGACCAGGATCACCAACAGCATCGCCACGCTGGCCAGCAAGTTATAGAGAAAGAACTTGACCGCAGCGCGCTCCCGGCCCTCTCCACCCCACACGCTGATGAGCAAGAGCATCGGCAGCAGCCCCAGCACCCAGAAGACGCAGAACAGCACCAGGTCGCGGGCCAAAAAGACACCAAACACGCAGGTCTCCAGCAGAAAGAACAGGAAGAAAAACTCCTTGACCCGCATCACAACCGTGCGCTCCGAGTAAAAGAGTGCCAGGGCGGTCACCAAAGCCGCCATAGCGATCAGCGGCACGCTGAGGCCATCCGCTTCCAAATGGTATCGCACCCCAAAGGCCGGAATCCATTCGTAATTCTCGACCGGAAGCTGACTACCCCCGACGTTCGCCTGCGCCACCATCACCCAGATGACGATCGAGAGCGCAAAGGCCGCCAGCGCGAAGATGGTACCCACCCGCTGAATCGTCTTCACATTTTCCCGGGGGATCACCAAGAGCAACAGCCCGGTCGCCAGCGGGAGGAACAGGATGACGCTGAGAATTGGGAACATAACGGTTCTCCTCCGTCAGTTTGAAACCTTGCGAAGGTTGCGTTTAACCCCCGCAAGGTTGGATACGTCAAATTTCCACAAATAGGAACAATATAAACATCGCCACCAGCACCACCGCGGCGATGGCCGCCAATCGCAAATAGTCCTGCACTTTGCCGGTCTTGGGACGGAACCACAGGCCACAGGCCTGCACCGCCTGGCCGATGCTCCTCACCGCGATACTCAATCCCGCGTCGACCGTGACGCTCAACCTGGCGAGAGCCAGTGTACCAGGTTTCGTCAAATTGACCAGCCGATCCAGCCACAGGTCGAGCACGGCGGCGACGCGGGCCAGGTACCTGCCGAGGTGCCGCAACTGGCCGGCCGGCACGCCCACCCATCCATCGACCCACCCGGCAGCGTGGGCCACAGGCCCAGCCAGGCGGTCGACCGGCCTGAAAAGCGGGGTCAGAACGCGCGCGTCGAGCCAGCCGCCGAACAGCGACGGCGCTTGGCCGGCCCAATACAGCCCCTCAACGACCAGATCATCCAGCACGCCATCTCCCAGCGCAAGCCCCCGGCTCAACCAGACGGCGGGCTTGGCAAAGGCCCAGTGGTAGAACCCACCCACGTAGAAAGCGTCGCGCAGCAGGTCGTAGAGCCAGCCCAGCCACAGCGTGCGCGCCAGTGACTCGACCCAGTCCGTCTCGCCGGCCCGCATGGGCAGGTAGACATAGATCAAGCCTCCAAAGACCAGCCCTGCGACAGCGGCGATGCTCCACCACATCATAGAATCCCCGGTGAACCGGGCAGCCTCGTCCCCGATCGCAAAGAACATCTCGAACCAACTGCCGCCCAAGACGGGGAATCCTTCCGGGATGCCGGCCCACCCCAGCACCAAGATGAAGAGCGTCAAAAAGACCAGCGGCATGGTCATCGCCGGGACGCCCTCGATAGCCTGGGCGGCGGCGTGGCTGCGCGGCGCTCCCACAAAGATCAAGCCAAGCTGCCGCATGACACCAAAAGCCGTCACCCCCGCCGCGCAGGCCAGAATCCAGAACACGGCTTGGTTGCTCGTCCACGCCCAGGTGAGGATCGCCTCTTTCGACCAGAAACCGGCGGTAAAGAACGGCGCGCCAGCAAGCGCCGCCCCGCCGACGAAAAACAGCAAAAAGGTGACCGGCTGCCGCTCCCCCAACCCGCCCATGTTGAGCATGTCGTTGGGGGCAAAAGACGCGCCGTCGAGCTGGTCCTGGTGGCCGTGCCGCATCCCCTGCGCCACCGATCCGGCGGCCAGAAAGAGCAGCGTGTTGAACAGGACACTCGTGACCAGGTGAAAGACGCCGGCCACGTAGGCCCCCATCCCCAGTGCGGCGATGGCATAGCCCAGTTGGCTAATGGCAAAGAAGGAAAGGGCACGCTGTATGTCGCGCTGCGTCGCGGCGACGAGGGCCGCAAATACGGCGGTGAAAATACCCACGAGCGCCACGACAGTCAGGCCGAGTTCGGGGATCAAGAGGACATCCGCCGCTGCGTCCAAAAGGGGAAAGGCGCGGATCAGCAAAAAGGTCCCGGCAAAGGCAGTGGCCGTGTGAATGAGGGCCGAGGCCGGTGCAGGGGCCTCGGCCGCCTCCGGCAGCCAGACGTGAAACGGGCACTGGCCGCTCTTAACCATCGCCGCGCCAAAGAACAGCAGCGCGACCACCGCCACGACCGGGAATTGGGTCCCTGGGAACGTGACCTCGGCCAGCGCCTGCAACGTCTCGGGATCAAAGACCCTGTCGTAGGTCAGCGAACGCGTGTAGGCGTGCAGCAGCGCCAATCCAAACAGCAGGGAAATGTCTCCCACCCCGGCCATCAGGAACACCTTGAGCGCGGCCTCGCGGGTCGCCTGCTGCTCGTGCCCCAGGCTCACCAGCAGGTAGGCGCAGACGTCCATCAGCATCCAAAAGATGAAAAAGAGCAGCAGGTTGTCAAAAATCAAAAGCCCCAGCACGCCGGCGGCCATGAGGGACATCAAGGCGAAAAAGCGGCCCACGCGCGCATCGTCCCGCATAGCGCCCACGCTGTAGATAAAGATCACCAGGCAGGCCAGCCCCAGCACGGCCAGCATCAGGGCATTGAGCTGGTCGATGTAGATGCCGACTGGGAACGAACTGCTGCCAAGGGAGAACCACTCGCCCAACGGCACCTCGGAGAACTCCGGCGGCTTGCCCTCGATCACCGCCAGCATCTTGGCCAGAAACATAAAGAGCGCCAGCGCGGTCGAGATCACGATGCCATAGATGGCGAACTGCTGGCTCAGCACGCGGCTGCGATGGACGAAGAACGCGATCAGGGCAAAGACGAACAGGGGACAGAAGGGGATCAGCCAGGCAAGATCAAAGATCGTGATGACATCCATCGCGTACCCGCCCTACTCCTTGAGTGACTCCAGTTCGTCCACGACCGCCGTGCCGCGCTCGCGCCACAGCACGATGGCCAACGCCAGCCCCACCAGCACCTGCGCCGCCGTGATGAGAATCACCAGCAGTGCAAACGTCTGTCCATTCGCCGTCCCGCTCTCCACGTAGCGCCAGAAGGCGACGAGGTTGACCAACACGCCGTTGAGCATCAGCACGACGCCCATCAGGATGGTGACGGCATTGCGCCGCGCCAGGATGGCGTACAGGCCGACGCAGAACAAACCGGCGGCCAGGGCGAGAACCCACGAGAGCGGCGCCACCGTCACTGCCTCCTCACCAGCCGGGCCGCGCCGGCCAGAGCCACCCCCAGCAGCAACACTGCGACCACCAGCGGCAGCACGAACCCCTCCGCGCTCACCAGCGCGATGCCCAGCGCCGCGATGCTGCCGGAGGGGATAAAGGCCGGATCGGGCACTGGCTCCCAGCCGCTGCTGAACACCATCCAAACAACCGCCCCGCACAGCGCCGCCGCCACGGCCACGCCCGCCCACCACCAGCGGTTGTGGCCAAGCTGATCCGGGCGCGTCATTTCCCGCAGCGGCGCGGGACCGAAGCGGATCAATGCGGCGATGCCCCCGACAAAGACCAGTGCCTGAATCCCGGCGACGATGGGTGCGCCCAACGAAACGAGCAACCCGGCCACGCCCAGACAGGAACCGGCCAGAGCCAGCGCAGAATAGAACACGTTGCGCAGAACGACGGCCGCTACCGCAGCCCCCAGCGCGATGGTTCCAAAGAGGATGAAGAGAATCTGTTGAAGCCCCATAATCGACGTATGAGCGGTTTCTCGATCACTCCCCTCCCTCGTAGGGAGGGAGCCGACCGTTCGCGGTCGGTTGGGGGAGGGTCGGCTTACAAATAGACAAGCACTACTGTGGAGACTCACCCCCACCCCAACCCTCCCCCTAATAGGGGGAGGGCGCAAACCGCCGGTATTATAGTACGATTGGGGCTAAAGCACCAGAGGCTCGCACACCGGCAACTCAACTACCGCCACCGGCGGTGAGAGTCTACCCACCGCCTCCACGAACGGCGCGATATCCACCGCCTGCGAGATCGGCGGGTAAAAATCGTCGTGGTGGTGAGGGATCACGACGCGCGGCCGCAGCCGCTCCACGACACGCGCCGCAATCCGGCAGATGTGCGTGTGGCCCTGCAAGGGGAACATCAGCACATCCATCGACTCCAGCCTTGTCAGTCGGGCCAGCCCATCCTCCGTGCAACCAGCGCTGCCAAGGTGATGTACCACGCGGTCGTCCTCCGCCGCCAACGTAAAGCGCCAGCTTAGCACATGGCCTTGCGGCCAACGGCGCGGGAGGGAAAAAAGCCGCGTATCGAAGAGGATCGACGGTATAGCGCGAACGAGCGTCCTCGCGATCAGGGAAAGGTCAAAGCGGGCGTGCGCGCTGTGGAAGCACTGCGCCCGATAAACGCCAAAATCGAAACCATCGCCATCGCGGGCCACGACGAGTTGCGCGCCTGGCACGCCCTGGCGGCGCAGCGTCCCTGCCGCAACCGCCGAGCAGTACACGCGCGCGCCCGTCTGGCGGGCGATCAGCGGCACGTCTGCCGCGTGGTCGAAATGGCCGTGGGAGAGGAAAATCTCGCGCGCCTCGGTCACATCCTGCGGGCCAAAGGGCAACCTTGGGCGCGCGTCCGCGTTGCGGCTCAAATACGGGTCGATCAGAAAGGCGCGCCCACCCGTCTCGACGCGAAATCCTGCCGTGCCATACCAGGTGACGAGCAATGAGTACCTTCCCTATGCAAAGATGCTCCAACGATCACATTATACACCGCGTCGATACGAATGCGAAACATTGCACCATCCTGCCCTTTGCCCGCCGGCAATGTGGACATCGGGCAACCCCGCTTGCGATCCGGCATTTTTCGGTGTAAACTCAGTGCGCCACACTCGAATTTCAGCAGAAGGGAGATTGAGAATTATGGCTGGTGACGTCAAGTTCCGAATCGATCCCGCCGAGGAGGGGGATTGGCCCTGGATCGCGCAGGGGCAGACAGAGATCGTGTGGGTCAGGTTGGGGCCTGAAGGCCAACAGGATTTGAGCCGACGGGCAATCGAGGAAAGCGTCGCGCAGCAGTTGCACAGAATGCGCAAAGACCAGGGCTTTCCCAACCGAGCATTCATGGCCCGCACAGACGATGGATCGCCTGCCGGTTTCGTCCTGGTGGCCAAGACGCACAACGACGCCACCGGCCAACTGGAGGCCTCCCTGCTGAGCCAGTATGTGGCCGAGCCATATCGCGACCAGGGGCTGGGGCATCGCTTGATGGAAGCAGCCGAGGATTGGGCACGCCGGCAGGGTCTGCCCCGGATTTCGCTCTCCGTGGGTGTACAGAATACGCTTGGCCAAAAACTGTACGAATCGCTGGGCTACCAGGTAGAGACGCTGCGTATGAGCAAACAGCTGAGCGAGCAGGAAACCGACGCGCTGCCTCTGGGCAACGACTGAGGCAGCGGAATGGAGGGTGAGCAAGTGCCCGGTTTGTTATCCGAGATCTTTACGACAGAAGCCTGGTGGGGCGATTTGGTCTACATCGCGATCTATTACCTCGCAGCCTGGATCGTCCACCTTTTGGCGCGCGTGATCGCACGCCGCCTGGTGCGGCTGAGTCGCCTCACGCCCAAGGGACGCGAGCTGCGCCCCGAACGCCGGGAGACGCTGAGATCCATGCTTGCCAACGTCATCAGTTTCTTCGCCTTCGCGGCAGCCACCGTCGCCAGCGTGGGCAGGTTCGTCACCTTCGACACCCTGGTTTGGGTCGTAGGCCTCTTCAGCGCGGCCTTTGGTCTCAGCGCCCGCCCGCTCATCAGTGACGTGCTGGCCGGCATCGGGCTGATCTTTGAGGATACCTTCGCCGTGGGGGAAAAGGTCGAGATGCTGAATCTGGAGGGCATCGTCGAGGCGGTGAACTTGCGCACGACGTTGCTGCGCGCACCGACGGGCGAGCTTTACGTCGTGCCTAACGGCGAGATCCGCGTCGTGCGCAACTTTAGCCGGGGCCACTTCTCGGTCGTCAAGGTGACCCTCAAGATCGCCGCCGCCGACCTGAACCGCGCGCTACAGCTCTTGGAGGAGCTTGGCAACGAGGCCATCGCCTTGCTGCCCAACCTGCTGGAGCCGTGGCAGGTGCTCAGCGAGTCGGGCGTCATCGGC
>CAZWPV010000156.1:0-6489 GCA_964635485.1 uncultured Anaerolineales bacterium | reverse complement strand
TGGGCTTTTGCATCAGGTCTGCCTCATATTGTTCCTTGACGACGCGCAGGCGCTCCAACTCATCATTCTGTACCATTTTCATCCTCCCCACCTGGATTTGTGGCGGCCATCCAACCCGCACTCACTTCTCGATGCGAAAAGTCCTCATACTTTGATCAACCAAAGCGTCGTTCTCTTGACCTTGGTCCGCCAGACGTGTGTACGTGGCCGCGATCTTTTTCTCACCGGCATCAAAAATATAAAAGGCCTGGTAAAATTCTGTATCATGCTGCGTGTTCTCAATAACGACCTTGACGTCGCGCTCCCCTTCGTCTGTGAAAAAATCCTCCTGGCTGATAACCCGCACATCCTGGAAGGCCTCTTTGACAGCCGCTATGTTTGCAGCCACATAATCGTCCAACGAACCGCTAAAGGCCTCATCGACAAAGTTCAGGTTAGGTGCGAAATCCCCAATCGGCGCACCACTGGCGATTTTGTATTTGAGGCCGGGCCACTCTGTCACCTGCCATCCACTTGGCGGGATATAAGAGAAGCCGCCCTCACTTTCCACATGACGTCCATCGAGCCCTGGCGTCGGCACATCTGCCGGCTGAAGGGTCGGCGAAGAAGTTGGCGTGCTCGTACCCTCAGGAGAGGGCGTGGTTGACAAGGGCGTAGGCGTCCACGTCGCCGGGCTGGTAGGGCGTGCGCGCACAGTAGAGGTCACAGCGGCTCCCTGACCTGGGCCGAGTTGGGCATAGGTAAACACCATGATATAGACGGCGCCACACAAAACGAGGCTCGCCATCAGTCCGAGAACAACGACGATGATCATCTGAATTGTGGTTAGCCCAAAGTATTTCCGGCCGGATGATACTTGCAATCTGGAATCTTCCATATATGCACCTCCCCCAACTAAACGGCGATAGCGCGGCAAAGGGCCTGTAAAAGAATAACCTTCCGATGCCCCCTAACTATGGCTCAGGTGTTGGCTCCGAAGGGACCGAGAGCATCTGCAGCACCATGGCCCTCTGAATACGCGCCATCGCTTCCAATTCCACATCCCCGGACGCTTGGGCCAACTCACTCGCTTTCTCCAGATCATCCAAGGCCGCTTGATAATCCTCGCGACTCACAGCGATCGCGTGCCTCGCATAGTAGCCCCACCCTGAGTCAGGGTTTTCAAGTATAGCCTGCTCTACATCAACAGCAGCCGCGTCCAGATCACCTAGGTCCCTATACGTCCAAGCGCGCGCCAGCAGAAAATCGAAATTCGTCTCGTACAGCAACCGAGCAGTAGCAAACGCCTCTTCGGCCGCATCCGCGTCACCCAGCTCCATTCGGAGCACGCCGATCCAGATCCAATAGCTGGGTTTGTCGGGATTGAGATCAGCGGCCGTTTCGAACTCGACCAGCGCTGCCTCCAAATTGCCCTCGTCGCGGGCCAGGCGCTCCCCCTCAGACTCGCGCTTCATCGCCTGGCGTATCTCTGGCGGTGGCGCGATGAAAAACTCGTTCACCAAACCGCCAACGATGAGGAGAAAAACCACGACCGCGCCCACAATCAGCGCCCGGCGCATCCGCTGCTTTCTCTCCTTCCTCCACTCTGTATCGACAAACCACCACCAGTGCGCCTGCCCAGGCTGCACCGCTTCTCGCGCTTCCTGAAATGCCTCACCGGCCCTGGCCAGGAAGCGCCCTTTGTGGCGCTCAAGCTGCGACTGAACGGCGCCGAACCGGGAACGCTCGACACGCACGTCCATTCCCCCTGCCTCGAGCCTTTCCAGACCCTCGGCAATCTTGTCGAGCAAATGCAAGAGTCCCACGATCTCCGGTCCGGCCTTGCGCACGCCAGCCACCAGTCGCTCGGCATCGCTCAACGCCTCCCGAACATCATCGGCCGGCGTGTGCGCCTCAGCGGAGAAAAAGTGTCTGCCCATTGCTGCTCCCTATTCCTTCATCTCCTCGCACAACCGATCCAACCCCGCCTTGACGCGGCGCTGAACCAGATCATGTTCGTCTGCGGCGATGGGAAAACACGACAGCAATTCGGCCACTGCCGCCGCCTTATCCACTCGCGCCTGCCCATCGCCCTGCAGTGACCGGGCCCGCCGGCGTGCCAGCGCGATGTACTCGCTGAGCGGTTGTGTGTCAGATTGGTCACAGATCGGGCCGCGGCCGGGGACGATGACGGTATCCGAGTAACGCGCGCGGCGGAGCGAGTTGAGCGTCTTGAGCCACGCCTTCGAGTCCGGCGTGGCCTCCATAAAAGGATGCGTGCCCACGACCACCGTATCGCCTGCAAAGAGCACATCCTGCTCCTGGAAATGGATCCAACTGCTGCCTGGAGCCCCGCTGGCGACGTGCCTGACCGTCACATCGACTCCCCCCTTGTGCAGCGTCAAGCTCTCTGTGAACATGATCTCGGGCAACGCAAGTGGCACCTTTGCCAGATCGCCGGCGGCCTCCGGATAGCGGCGCGCCCAGCTCTCGACGATGCTGCGGCGGAACCCCTCCGTATAGACTGCCGCGCGCTCGTAAGCCGCCCGCGCGGCGACGACAGGCGCCCTCAGTAACCCGACGCTCAGCATCCGATCAGGATGGGCATCGGTCAACACCACGTACAGGATGGGACCTCCAGCCTTTTCCACGATCTGCTCCCGCCAGGCGCGAGCGTCCTGCGGCAGCGTCGGAGCATCCACGGCGATGGCACCCGCCGGCAGAACAACGAAGCCGACGCCCACACCAGGATACTTGGTTGAAACGTAAATGTTGTGTGCGACCCTCTTCATATACAGTACCTACCCCTCCTCAAACGAAGATGATAAACCCGACATCACAGCGCCGACACGGGCCGAATCGGTCGCCGGGGCGCTGCCCTGAGCCAGATGAGGCTGCCCGCCCCCTTTGCCCCCCAACTGCGCACAGGCCTCCCGGAGCAGCGCTGCCATGTCCAAGCCCACCTCCTCAGAACAGGCAAAACACAGATGCGTCCGCTCACCCACACTGGCCAGCAACGCCCCCACCTCGAACCGCTGTATCAACTCCTGGGCCAAGGCGCGCAATTCGCCGGGGTTGCGTCCCTCCCAGATCCGCCGGACGATGCGATACGCCCCCTGAGGGACAGCGGCTTCAAAAAGCTCGTCGGCCTCCGCTTTCAACAACTGCTCACGCGCCCGGCGCAGGTCGCCGCGCAACTGCTTTGCCTCATCCTGCAGCCGCTCCACAGCTTGATCCAACTCCCAGTAGCCCACGGTGAGCCTGGTCGCCAACTGATCGACCACCGCGCTCCTGGCCCTATAATCGCGCAGGGCACGGCTGCCACACAGAAACTCGACGCGCGTCTCCTCCCCCCGGTAGTCGAGGCGCGAAATCCTGACCAGCCCGATCTCGCCGGTATGGGCCACGTGCGTACCGCCACAAGGATTCACGTCGAAACCGGTGACCTCCACAACACGCACCGGGCCATCCACAATGGGCTGCCGTCGCAGAGACAGCGCGGCCAGCTCTTCCAGGCCGACGAAACGCGCTCCGACCAACCGATCTTCCCACAACACTTGATTCGCCAGGCTCTCGACCGACCTCGCCGCCTCCAGATCCAGGCGCGGCACGTTAACGTCTATCGTACTGGCCTCCGCCCCCAGGTGGAAACTCAACGTGTCGGCATCGAGCACCTGCTCGAAGGCAGCAGAGAGAACGTGCTGCCCGGTATGCTGTTGCATGTGATCAAAGCGACGGGGCCAATCGACCTCCCCCTCGACCTCCTCCCGGCCTTTCGGCCAGGGACGCTCCAGGACATGAACGACCGCGCCATCCTCCCGCGCACTGACGTCCATCACCGCCACTCCGCCCAACGAGCCCCGGTCGGCCGGCTGGCCGCCAGAGGTGGGATAGAAAGCCGTGCGGTCGAGCACGACAGCAGGCCGTCCATCCCAGGTCAACTGCTCGGTTACGCGGGCAGAGAAGCGGATACAGTACGCATCGGCATAGTACAGCCGCTCCGTCATCCATCCTCCAGAGGCAACGCAAACTTGAACTGGCTACCCTTGCCCACCTCGCTCTCCACCCAGATGCGGCCCCTGTGGGCCTCCACGGCCAACTTGCAGAACGCCAACCCCAAGCCGGTCCCCTTGACACCATTGGCATCTTCCAGACGCGTAAAGCGCTCAAAGATGCGCTGCCGATATTCCGGGGATATACCAATGCCGGTATCCGCCACAGTAAACACCACCTCGTCCTCCACCCGTTCTGCGCTCAGCGTGATGCGCCCGTTTCTATCGGTAAACTTGACCGCATTGTCCAACAGGTTCGTCAGCACACGCAGGATCAGGTCGCGATCGGCAAAAACCTGGGATAGACCCGGGGCAATCTGTGTCGATAGATCCTGATCCTTGCCCAACGCAAACGGCTGAATCTGCTCCACCGCCTCCTGGACCAACGCATCGACGTCCACCGGCGCCTTGCTCAACTCCGTCTCCCCCGCCTCCAGCCGCCCCAGGTCCAGCAACGAATCGATCAGCATGTAGAGCTTCTGGCCGCTGCGCATGGCGACGCTCAACAGCTTGTTTACCGGTAACGTTTGATCGTGCTCGACGAAAGCGGTGTGGATCAGTTGCAGGCTGCCCATAATGCTGCCCAATGGATTGCGCAAATCGTGGACAACCATGTGCGTCAAATCCTCGCGTATCTGCTCCAAAGCCACCCGCTCCGAGATATCGTGTCCAAGCCACTGGATCGCCTCGTGTCCACCATAGTCGATCTTGGCCATGTGAGTCTCCAAGGTACGGACGCCCTCACCGGATTCGAGCTTTACCTCCGACGCCGGACGCTTCCCTTCTCGAACCTGCTGTATGGCCTCCCGGCACGCCTCGCGCGTAATCCCGAGCAGATCACAGAGCCGCATACTGCTCGCTTGCTCTCGTGAACACTCAAAAACCTCGACAGCCCGTCGGTTAATGTCCAAGATATGCCCTTCCAGGTCCAGAACCAGGATAGGATCGCTGCCCTCGTTAAAGAGGCTCTCGTATCGCCGCTCCGCCTGCCGCGCACGCTCGTAGAGTTCGGCGTTATGTATAGCAACGGCAGCCAGGTCGGCCACAGAGAGTAACACCCGCTGAGCATCCTCGTCGAAAATGCCCGCAGCCGGATTAAGCACCTCGATCACGCCTATGGTATGACTATCGGTCTTGATCGGGACAGCCAAAATCGCGCGCGTTTCAAAGCCCGTTTTTTCATCTACGCCGGCATAGAAACGCTCATCGCCTTGGGTCTCGGGCACCAGCAATGGCTCGCCGGATCGAGCCACCCAGCCCACAATGCCCTGATCGAGTGGCATGCGCAGCCCGATCATATCGTCGGCCGCCTCTCCGACGGCAACGCGGAAGATGAGATCGCCGGTCTCCTCATCCACCAAAGCGACGGAGGTTGCATCCACTTGAAAATAGTCACGCACCTGGGCCATCAGGGAACGCAGGACACCATCCAGGTCAAGGGTAGCGGCGAGCACCCTGCTGGTCTCGTGGAGAAAGGTCATCTCTCGCAGCCGCTTCTGCATGGCCGCGACCTGGCGACCTCCCAACCCCTGTACTTGGCTTTCGACCTTGCCCGACTCTACATCGCTCATCGGTTACAAAGACCTTCCCCCGCCCGTCAAGTGCCCGCCTCAACGATACAAAAGCGCCGCCTACGTCCCACCCATTATGGGCAGAGCCACAGTAAACGTGCTGCCCTTCCCCGGCTCGCTCTCCACCCGGACGTTTCCGCCGTGTGCCTCGACAATCTCCCACACCAGCGCCAACCCAACGCCCATGCCGCCGAAGCGCCGCTTGGTGCTGCCATCCACCTGGTAAAAACGCTCAAAGATGCGGCCCAGGAGATCGGGCGAGATGCCAATCCCTCCATCGGTGACCGATACACAGATCATTTCCTCGTCAGCCCAGGCGCGCAGAGTGACAGTTCCGCCGTTGGGGCTGAACTTTATGGCATTTTCTACCAAGTGGCCAAAGATCAACTCCAGACGCTCTTGATCGCCCAGTGTGAGGGGCAACTCCTCCGGCAGTTCTTCCTGGAACGCGACACCGGCCTCCTTCGCAGAATTTTGAAACTCTGCCAACACTCGCCGAACCAACTCGACCAGCGAGACCGGAGCCAGGGTCAGCATCTCATGAGGGATAGACTGTAGCATCATCAGGTTGTGGATCAAGCGTGACAGAGAAGCCGTGCGCTCACGAATGACCTGCAACGCCACACGCTGACCCTCGACAATGTCGCCCAGATCACCTTCTATCAGCAACTCGACGTATCCCTTGATCAGACTGAGGGGCGTGCGCAGTTCGTGGCTGACGTTCTGCACCAATTGAGTGCGCAGGCGGTCAATCTCTTGCAGTTCATTGTAGGCTTGCACAAGCTCCGCCGTCTGCTTCTCGAGCTTTTGGTACAATTGCGCGTTCATCACCGCGGCGGCCGCCTGGTTTACAAGCGCCTGAGCCCAATCCAGTTGATCGTCCACCG
>CAZWPV010000155.1:0-6533 GCA_964635485.1 uncultured Anaerolineales bacterium | reverse complement strand
AGGCCGAGCAACGACAGACACAGAGATTGGCCCAGCTGGCGGACGTCGCCCGCGTCGCCGCCACGACCTTTGACGCCGACGCGCTGCTGCAGGCTGTAGCTGAGAGCCTTTCTCGCCATTTCAACTACCCGCGGGTCGGAATTTTCACACTGGACGACGATGGGCAAACGTTGACGCTGCGCGGGCGCAGCACTGAAACCCTCGCTCTCAACGAACTGGCAGTGCCTGGGTTCTACCGCTTGACAATCGAACAGGGAATCTCCGGCCACGTCGCCAGAACAGGCAAATCGTATCTCGCGCCCGACGTCAGTATCGATCCCTACTTCACCAACCCCACCCACGTCCCGACCCAATCGGCACTGTGTGTACCTATCCTGGAGGGAGAAATTGTCGTCGGAACGATCATCGTCGAGAGCCAGCAACTGGCGGCCTTTGACGGGGAGGACCAATCGCTGTTGGAAGCAGTGGCCGACACAGTGGCCATCGGCCTGCGCAACGCCAGGCTGTATCAAGAGACCCAACACCGCGTACAGGAGCTGACGCTCCTCAACACTATCTCTATCACCTCCGGCCCAGTATTGAACCTCGACATTCCCATCAACACCGCCCTGAAAGGCATGCACGAACTGATAGATAGCGATCGTGTCAGCTTTGTTACCGTCAATCCGGGCACCGGCAGTTGGGAAGTGACCCACGAATGGGCCGCACCGGGCCTCGAGTCGAACATTGGGCTGAGCGGCTCTTTTGACGAGGCACCTATCGAACTGGCGACGCTGTTGAACGATCGACCCTACGCCATCTCGGATGCGCCCGCCGATCCCCGGCTTGAGACCACGCGGGAGACACACCGTTCGCCGGGCATAGAGCTGTTGGGTCTGGTGCCAGTGCAGGTTGGTGGGCGGCTCCACGGCGCGTTGGGCGCCGGTCACAGCGGCGAAAAGCATACCTGGCATCCCGACGACCTCCGCTTGTTGGAAGCGGTTGCCCAGCAACTGGGACTGGTGATGGAAAACGTGCGCCTCTTTGAGGAAGCCCAACAGCGTACCGAAGAACTGGCGGCCGCCTTAGTCCAACTGGAGGAGATGGATTGCCTCAAAGACGAGTTCATCCAGAACATCTCCCACGAACTTCGCTCGCCGCTGGCCCTGATCCGAGGGTACGCAGAGATTTTGGATGCCGGCGAGCTAGGCGAGATTCCGCCCGACCAGCGCCAGCCGGTGGGCATCATCGCCCGCCGGGCCCGCATGCTGAGCGACCTAGTGAAAGACATCACGCTCATCCTAGAAGCCGAGGTCAGCCTCCCCGAGCCGGAACCTGTCCCGCTGGACGAACTTGTCAGAAACGCCGTGGAGGACTTTCAGGTCGAGATTGAGCAGGCCGAGCTGAGCCTGCTCTCGGAGAGCGCGCCCGATCTTCCCCCCGTGAGCGGCGCGTACACCTACATGCGGCGCGTGTTGGACAACCTAATCGGCAACGCGGTCAAATTCACGCCCGCGGGTGGGACGATCACCGTCCGGCTGCGCCAAGAAAGCGAGGAGGTGGCCCTGGAGGTGAGCGACACGGGCGTCGGCATTCCGGCCGACAAGCTGGAGCGCATCTTTGATCGCTTCTACCAGGTGGACGGTTCCGCCCGGCGGCGGCACGGTGGCGTCGGGCTGGGGTTAGCACTGGTCAAGGAGATCGTCGAGGCCTATGGCGGGCGCGTGACGGTGCAGAGTGAGGTAGACGGGGGAAGCACCTTCACCGCCTACGTACCCATCTTCACAGGGATCGCAGATGAGTAAGAGAGGCCTGGCCTTGCCGGGCTACCTAGCCGTCTTTCCGACCATTCTCTCCCCCGATATAAAGCAGGTGTATCGCATTCTTGGCCGCCCCTTCGTCAAAGCGCACCACGTCGTGCCCATCGCCACCTTCATCCAGAAGTGGCTCCAACGCCGTGGAAGGTGATACCTCGTAGATACCCGCTCGACCATCATTGACAGCATCCCACAAAGCCACTATAATTTGTGTGAAAATGACACCAACTGGAGAGAGGTTATGCCGCTGGAAGACCACCCGCGACCGTCCGTCACCGTAGACGTCATCATCTTTACGCTGAATGGAGGTGTCCTACAGGTGCTCCTCATCAGGCGCGGGCTTCCCCCCTTCGAGGGGATGTGGGCCATTCCCGGCGGATTTGTTCGTATAGACGAATCGCTCGAGGGCGCTGCGCTGCGCGAACTGGAGGAAGAGACCGGCGTCCGCGACGTCTACCTGGAGCAGCTCTACACCTTCGGTGACCTGCGCCGCGATCCCCGCGGCCGCGTGATCACCGTGGCGTACTTTGCCCTGGTGCCTACCGACGCCGTGCAACCTCACGCCGGCCACGATGCCTCCGACGCTCGCTGGTGGTCCGTGTACGACCTGCCCCCGCTGGCCTTCGATCACGCCGACATTCTGGAATACGCCCTCCAGCGGCTACGCTACAAGCTGGAATATACCGCCGTGGGCTTTGAACTTCTCCCAGAGACCTTTACACTCAGCGAGCTCCAGTCAGCTTATGAGATCATTTTAGGAGAGGAGTTGGACAAGCGCAATTTCCGTCGCAAGATTCTCAGCGCGGACGTCATCGAGCCGACGGATGGATACCGCACCGGAGAGGGACGTCCGGCCAAGCTATACCGCTTCCGTGACGACGCCGTGGCAGAGATCAAGGCGCGGCGGCTTTTCCCGTGACGTGCACCGCCTATCCTCTCCAGAGACTCGCCCTCCCTGGCGGGAAGAAGAGATGCTCTAGATGAGCCGAGTCCTCGGCGTTCTGAACTACAAAGGGGGAACGGGCAAGACGACCACGGTGGTGAACCTGGCGGCCGGCTTGGCCAAGTCTGGCGCACACGTGTTGTGTGTCGACTTGGATGCCCAGGGAAGTCTGGCGACGCACCTAGGGGTGGAGTATACCTATTCCCTCTCTCAATTGCTGCTGGGGCAGGTGAGGCCCCAAGGCTGCGTCGTCCAGGCGCGAGAGAACCTCGACCTCATCGCCAGCGATCGCAGCCTGCTGCGCGCCGAGGGCAAGCTGTGGCGCATCGGCGACGAGCAGATCATCCGCCGCACCCTGCGCAACAAGATGCGCAGCTTGGATAGTGAGTACGATTACGTCATCCTCGATTTTTCGCCCTCGGTCAGCCTGTTGAGCGAAAGCGGGCTGCTTTACATTCAGGAGCTCATCGTCCCCGTCTCGGCCAACTACCTGGGGCTGATGGGACTCAGGCAGGTCGTCGAAACCCTCAAAGCATTCAGGCAAATGCCCGGAACCCGCGTCTGGCTTTACCTGGTCGTTCCCACCTTTTACTCCGACACAGTGCAGCAAGATCAGGAGGTCATCCAAATCCTAAAACGCTACTTTACCGGCAAGGTGACCAACCCGATCCGATCGAGTGTCAAGATCGCCGAGTCCCCCAGCCACCACATGAGCATCTACGAATACTCCCCTCGCAGCACCGGGTCGGCCGATTATGCCCACCTGGTAGAAAGAGTTCTCCGCGATGGCTAAAAGAAAACGAGCATCTGGCAAAAAACTGGGCCACGATCCATTCAAAGACATGGATCTAGACTGGATGGAAGAGGAGGAGCCAGCCGTCGAGATGGCGGCAGAGAAAGCCGAGGCCTCTGCAATCACATCCGAGCCTGCCCCAACGGCCGTTCCCGTCACCGCGGTCGCAAGCCCCCCCAGGCCCGAAGCCACGTTTCACTTCCCCGCCGACTTCAAGTGGGGCGTAGCCACAGCCGCACACCAGGTCGAAGGCGACAACATCAACAACGATTGGTGGGACTGGGAGCAGGAAGAGGGGCACATCAAAGACGGTGGGCAATCCAAGCGGGCCTGCAACTGGTGGGAGAACGCCGAGGCCGATTTCGACCGCGCCGCAAAACTGGGTCTCAACGCGATGCGTCTCTCCGTCGAGTGGTCGCGCATCGAGCCCCGCCCCGGCGAATTCGATGACGCCGCTCTGGCACGATACAGCGAGATGCTCCAGGGCCTGCGCGCGCGCGCTATCGAGCCGATGGTCACCCTGCACCACTTTACCAACCCGCTCTGGCTGGTCGACGAGGGTGGCTGGGAGAATCCAGAGACAGTCGACCGCTTCACTCGCTACGCGCGCCGCGTCGTCGAGGCGCTGGGCCAGCACTGCGATCTGTGGTGCACGATCAACGAGCCCAACGTCTATGGATTTTTGGGCTACGTCGACGGCACGTGGCCGCCCGGCCAGCCGGATCAAAAGACGGCGATGCTCGTCATTCGCCACATGCTCCTGGCCCACGCCGCCGCCTATTGGGAGATCCACGACGTCCAACCCGATGCCCGCATCGGTCTGGCCCACAATATGCGCATCCTCGATCCGGCCGATCCCGGCTCGCGGCTCGACCGGCGCGCCGCCAAGGTTGCCGACAGGGTATTTAACCAGGCCATCCTCACTGCGCTGACCAAGGGGCGCTGGACGCTGCCCCTGGGCTTTGGCCTGGCGTGGAAGCTGCGGGGGACGCTCGACTGGATCGGCCTCAACTACTACACCCGTGACCTGGTCGCCTTCGACCGCACGCAGAAGGAATCCCTCTACACCCGTCGCCTGCACGCCCGCGACGCCGAGTTGCTCGACGGCGACTACGGCGAGTTCTATCCCCACGGCATCTTTCGCTGCCTCAAGCGGTTGGACCGCCTGGGCCTGCCCATCTATGTCACCGAGAACGGCATCCCCGACGACGATGGCGACCAGCGGCCGCGCTACCTCCTGACCCACCTGCACGAGATGTGGCACGCCGTCCAACTCTGCTACCCGGTGATGGGTTACTACCACTGGACGCTGGTCGATAACTTTGAGTGGGCCGAGGGGTGGTCGCTGCGCTTTGGCCTCTACTCCCTCAGCCTCAAGAACAAATCGCGCAAGCCCCGCCAGAGCGCACAGCTCTACGCCGACCTTATCCATGCCAACGCCATCACGCCCCAGATCATCGACGCCTACGCGCCGCAACTGAGAGCCGAGCTGCTGCCGGGGTGAGCATGTACGGTAACCGCGCGACCTTCTGCCCCCGCTGCGGCACAGCGATGGAGAAAGCCGAGATCGGCGGGAGGATGCGCGAGGTCTGCCCCGCCTGCCAGTTCGTCCTCTTCCGCAACCCCGTGCCCGGCGTCGGCGTGCTGGTGGAGGCCGCCTCTTCCGAAGAGAGAGGCGATGGCATCGTGCTGATCCAGCGGGGCCAGCCGCCCTTTGTGGGCCGCTGGGCGCTTCCCGCCGGCTTCATCGAGGAAGATGAGAGCGTCGAGCAGGCGGCGGTGCGGGAATGCCAGGAGGAGACCGGTCTCGACGTCGCGTTGCTGGAATTGTTCGGCGTCTACTCCTTCCCCGAAGGCCCGGTGCAAAGCGGCATCATCATCTTTTACCGTGCCCGGCCCGTGGGCGGAAACTTGCGCGCGGGCGACGACGCCCAGGACGTGGCCGTCTTTCCCCCCGACGGCCTGCCTCAGGACGTGGCCTTCCGCACCCACCGTGAGGTGCTGGCCCGCTGGGTGCAGAGCCAATCGCCGGAACCACAGCCGCCGGGAATCCTCGTCCGCGACGCGCGCCCGGAGGATGAAGCACGCGTGCTGGCGTTGCTGCCCCTGGTCCCCGCCAACGCCAACACAAGCCCTGACGAGCTACAAGCCGCGGTCCAACGCCTGCGGGAGAGACTGGGATTGGAGGTGCTGGTCGCGGAGGCCGACGGGCAGGTGGTGGGCTTTCTGGCACTCTCTTTCGCCCCCGTCCTCTCCGGCTTGCGCGCTCTGATCGACGACCTGGCCGTGGACCCGGCCTACCAGCGGCAGGGGATCGGCGCGGCGCTGGTAGAGGCGGCGGTGCAGCGGGCTGACCGGAGAGGTGCTACCCACCTGCTGGTCGATACCTCCCGAGGCGATCCGTCCGCCCGCGACTTTTACCGCGCCTGTGGCTTTGAGGACGGCGTCATCGCGCCGTTAAAGATTCGGTAGACGGGTCATTTGGTGGATCGTGCCCTGAGGGGTGTATTTGTTCCTGGAGGCACTAAGCTATATTTCGCGTCTTTTCCAGTTCAGGCATCTCTCCCCCCTCAGTCCCCCCCGCTGGGGGGGGAAGCCAGACCCTCCCCCCAGCGGGGGAGTTGGAAGGGGGAGAAAATGCCTGTCTAGGGCTATTTCCGAATACACTGCCCCAAACAACAAACGCACATCCGCCGAGCGGCAGCTTGCCCTTGTCAGTCCCCTGTGCTACACTATGCCCACTGTGATCAGGAGGGCCCTGTGCTTGCCAAAGTGACCAGTTGTGCCCTGGTGGGGCTGGAAGGCGTCATCGTCGACGTGGAGGTGGATACCTCGCGCGGCATGCCGTCGCTCGTCATCGTCGGCCTGCCCGATGCCGCCGTCAAAGAGTCAAGCGAGCGCGTCCGGGCAGCGATCAAGAATTCGGGCCTCGTTTTCCCCGGCAAGCGCATCACCGTCAACCTGGCCCCCGCCGACATCCGCAAGGCGGGTCCCTCCTACG
>CAZWPV010000154.1:0-6538 GCA_964635485.1 uncultured Anaerolineales bacterium | reverse complement strand
CGTGCAGCGGTGGCAATCGAGCGGCAGTGGCTCCTCCGGCGGCAGTTCCAGCGGCGCGAAATGGTACTCGACGCCGAGGTCCCGAAACCAGGGTTCCAGCTCGGGACGCAGGCTTCGTCGTGAGCGCTCAGCCGAACGGTCGGAGAAGCCAGCCGAGGTGCCGACGACGTGCAGGGCGACCAGGTCGTAGGAGAACGGGGCGCGCTCGCCGTAGCGCAGGAGTAGGTCCAGCAGGACGCGGCTATCCTTCCCGCCGGAGACGGCCACCGCCACCCGGTCCCCATCGGCCAGCAGGTCGAACTCCTTGCAGGCCCGGGCGACGGGCTTTAGGAGAAAAGAGGCGATGCGGTCGGGGTCGTTCATCATAGCCCCAGGCGCAAGCGTGGGACGGAGGATTTCTCTGTGCGGGCATCCTCGCCCGAGAGACCCGGCACGTGGGCCACAAAGTGGAAATAGTCGGGCGAACTGGATAGAAACGTGTGCGCCTCGCCCGGCTCGACGACGATCACGTCCCCGGCTCGCAGCGTGACCGTTTCTTGTTCCACCCGTATCTCGGAGGTGCCTCGAGCAACCATATAGATCTCGGTGATTCGGCTGTGCACGTGAGGCTCGTCAACCCCTGCGTTTGCGTACCCGACCGAGACCGTCAAATCCGAGTTCCACGGCCCGACGCACCACCCTTTTTCGGCATCTGGATCAGCTCTCTCAACACGCATTTGCGATTTGCTACTTGTCGATCTCCCGTCCTTCGTACTGCCGCTTGTAATACACCTGATAATGCGCGCCGCTCTTGATGGGCCGCCACCACCACTCGTTCTCCACGTACCAGCGCACGGTTTTTTCGATGGCCTCCTCGCAGGTATGGGCCGGCTCCCATCCCAGCGCGCGTATCTTGTTCACGTCGAGGGCATAGCGACGGTCGTGACCAGGACGGTCGTACACCGGCTGGATGAGGCTCTCCGGCTTGTCCAGCAGAGCGAGGATCAGGCGGGTCATGTCGACGTTGCGCATCTCGGCACCAGTGCCGATGTTGTAGATACCGCCGATCTCGCCCTTGTGCAGCACCAGGTCGATGCCCTCGCAGTGATCGAGCACGTAGTGGTAATCGCGCACCTGCAACCCGTCGCCGTAGAGGGGCAGGGGAACGTTGTCGATGGCGTTGGTGACGAACAGCGGCACGACCTTTTCGGGGTATTGGTAGGGGCCGATGTTGTTCGCGCCGCGGGTGATGGTGGTGGGCAGATCGTAGGTGATGGCGTAGGCGTTGACCATCAGGTCGCCGCTGGCTTTGCTGGCGGCGTAGGGGCTGCGCGGGGCGACGGGCTCACTCTCCTTCGAGGCACCCTGCGGTACGTGGCCGTACACTTCGTCGGTCGAAATCTGGTGATAGCGCTCCAGGCCGAACTCGCGCGCCGCCTCCAACAGCACGTAAGTGCCGTAGACGTCGGTCTGGATGAAGGCGTCGGGGTTCATGATAGAGCGGTCGACGTGAGTCTCGGCCGCAAAGTTGACGATGGTGTCCACGGCGTGGGCCTGGATTGCCTCCCGCACCGTGGCCGCGTCGCAGATGTCGCCCTTCACAAAAGCGTAGCGGCCGGCAAAGCGCTCGGCCACGTCTTTGAGATTGTTCAGGTTGCCGGCGTACGTCAGCTTGTCGTACACGACGACGCGGCAGTCGGCGTATTTCTCCAGCACGTAGCGGACAAAGTTGGAGCCGATAAAGCCCGCACCGCCCGTAATCATCAGATTGCGCACGTTCAGCCTCCCGTATCTTGTTTGATTCGTCCGCGCTATTCTACCACAAGCAGCGTCCAGGGCAATTCCAGGCAAAGCCTGGAATTGCCAAGGCGTGCGCAGCACGCCCCTTGACTTGCACGGCGAAGATGCTATGATTGCTACACTCTACTGAAAGGTGGTTCAGAATGTACATCGGGCCACAACGGAAGAAGCACCGCGCCTCCCTGCCGCTGATAATCATCCTGCTGGTGCTTATAGCCGCCGGTCTTTACGTCCTCAGATTGATCAATCAGGGCCAGATCGAGAGGCCCTTTGAACCCACGCCCATCCCCACGCGTTCGGCCCTCTCCTACGCCTACGAAGCGGAAGACCTGTATCAACAGGGCAAGCTAGACGAGGCCATCGCGGCCTACGAGCAGGCCATTGCGCTCGACCCTGACGACGTGAACTCGTACGTCGAAATGGCACGTTTGCTGGCTCTGAGAGATCGCCCGGTCGAAGCAGTAAGGGTCGCACAGCAAGCAGTCGACATGTCCCCGGAGAACGCCAGGGCGTGGGCCGCTTTGGGTATGGCCTACGACTGGAACGGCGATGTTTCGGAAGCAATCGACGCCTGCAAACGCGCGATCGACTTTGATCCGACCTACGCCCGGGCGTATGCCTATCTGGCCGAGGCATACACCGACGCCGTGCGTTGGTTCGAGGCGCAGGATGCTGCCGAGCTGGCCTTGCAGTTGGACGATCACGACGAGGATGTGCATCGCAACTACGGCTACATGCTGGAGAATCAGGGGGATTACGCAGGGGCGATAGCGGCATACGAGAAGGCGTTGGAAATCCATCCCAATCTGGCGCATATCCACATCGCCGTCGGGCGGAACTACCGCGCGTTGGGCGATTACGAGGCGGCGGCGCGCAGTTTTAAACGTGCTACCGAGATCGATCCAAACGACGCCAAGGCTCTAGATCAACTGGGGTGGACGTACTTCACCATGGAAGAGTACGAACAGGCCGAGCCGTATCTTAAGAAGGCCATCGAGGCGGATCCCGAGTTTGGGCAGGCGTTTGGCCACCTGGCGATCAACTATTGGTCGCGCCGCAATTGGGAGGACGCCATCCCCAATTTTGAGCGCGCCATCGACCTGGCCTGCGCTGAATCCCGGCGGCAGGCGGAGGCATTCTACATCACCATCGAGGACCCGAATAGCGAGATTCCCGGCCCGTCGCCGACGGTGGTGATGCGTGGCGATTTCTTGCCAGCCTCGGAGGACGGTGAGGATGTGTTTCGGGCCGTGTTGAAGCCGAAGGACGAGACCGACGAGACCTGGGCCGATGCCCAGGGCACAGTGACGCTGAATGCACGGACGGGGAAATACACGTTGAAGCTGCAAGGAGTGCCCAGGGCAAAGTCCGGCCAGGCGTATGTAGGTTGGTTCGATGGGATCAACGCCCTCAACGGCGACCCGTTGAGCACCGGGCCGCTCAGCCTGAAGAGCGACGGCAGCACGGAGGCGGAACTGGAGACCGGCTGGGTCGAGGGACCGCGGATCGAGTATTTTTACACACTGGGATTGGCCTACTTCTACAGGGGCGAGTGCGACAAGTCGTATCCCCTGTTTTACGCGGCACTTCAGATAGACCCCAACGATTACAGCGCACTGAAGGGCATCGATCTGTGCAAGGAGGCCGAGGCCGAGGAAGGAGATTGACGAGGCAATAGTCTTGCGCGTCACCCTCCGGGTGGTATAATCACCCACGCCATGGGAACCGAACGCCTGTATCGAACCGAGGGTATCGTCGTGCGCCGCCGCAACCAGGGCGAGGCCGACCGTGTGCTGACGCTGTGCACCCCCCTGGGCAAGATCGACGTCATCGCCAAGGGGGCGCGCAAGGTGCGCAGCCGCAAGGCGGGCCACATCGAGCTCTTCTGCCGCTCCAGCTTCGTCGTCGCCCGGTCGCGCAGCTCGTGGGACGTCGTCAGCCAGGTGGAGACGGTGGGGGCGCACGCAACTCTGCGCGAGGACCTCTTGCGCGGGACGCACGCCCGCTACGCCGTCGAGCTTTTCGACCGCTTCTTCACCGAGGGGGAGGGCGGGCAGACGGTGTTCGACCTGCTCGACCACATCCTCACCTGGCTGTGCAGCGACGACGACCCCGACCTGGTCATCCGCTTCTACGAGCAGCACCTGCTGGTACTGGCGGGCTTTCGCCCGGAGCTGTTCCGCTGCGTGGGTGAACAAGACGAGAACGTGCCGCTCGATCCACGCAAGCCCGACGAAAAAGTCAACCGGCCCTACGGCTTTGACCCGGAGCACGGCGGGGCGCTGTGCCCCGATTGCTATAACGCGCAAAAGCGTCGTCCAGAAGTGATGGCTCTCTCGCCCAACGGGCTGGCGTTCCTGCAAGATTGTCAGCGCGGGCCGTACACCACGCGGCTGCGCGCGATGAAGATCCCGCCCGCGCTGCACGCCGAGGCGGAGCGCGTGATGCAGCACTACATCACCTACCACCTGGAACGCAGCGTCAGCTCGGGCGTGTTCCTGCGCAAGATAAAGCGCGAGGGTGCAGTCAATCGATAGGAGGCCACATGCCACTTTACTGGATACCCATCATCGTATTCGCTCTGCTTGTCGTCATCTCTATTGTAATCAGCGTCATTTTCTCAGGCATCGTTTTGCATTCTATGCGCCAGCCTATCGTCATCACCCCTGAGAAATACGGGCTGGAGTACGAGGACGTCGCGTTCAAGAGCACGGACGGACTGACGCTCAAAGGGTGGTTCATCCCTGCAGAGCCTGAGGACGACAAGCCGGACAAGGTGGTCATCCTCACCCACCCGTTTCCCTTCAACCGCCACGGCTTTCTGGTCAAGAACCAGGGTTGGCTGCCGCTGTTCAGGACGGACGTCGATCTGCTGCAGATCGCGCCCGCCCTGCACCGGGCGGGCTACTCGGTGCTGATGTTCGACTTTCGCAATCACGGCGAGAGCGAGGGCGGGATGACGGGCGTCGGGTTGACCGAGTACCAGGACGTGCTTGGCGCGGTCGAGTACGTCAAAAGTCGCCCTTCCCTGCACGCGCCGCAGATCGGCTTTGCCAGTTTTTGCATGGGCGCCAACTCGACCATCGTCGCCCTGAGCAAAGGGGGAGAGCTGGTCGAGGACGTCAAGTTCCTGATCGCCGTACAGCCCATCTCGGTGAGTGTGTTCTTCCGCCGCTACATGAGCAACGTGTACACGCCGCTGAGCCTATACCTGATCCCCATCGTCGATCGCTTCGTCCAGTGGCGCGGTGGATTCGCCTTCGAGGAGATGTCGCCGCTGGCGTACGCCAGGGACGTCAGGGTGCCCACGCTCGTCATCCAGGCCCGGGAGGACCCCTGGTTCGAGGACAGCGACTTGGAAGGGGTCTACAACGCCATAGCAGGCCCCAAGGAGCTGTGGTGGATCGAGGGCAAGATGCGGCGCTTTGAGGCGTACAATCACGTGTGCAAGAACCCAGGGCGAATCATCGCTTTTGCTGAAGAGCATTTTTCCGATTAGGGAGTTGTCGACAGGATTAACAGGATTCACAGGATTTTGTATTTCATCCTGTAAATCCTGTCAGAACAAACAGCGACCAACAAGGTTTTGAGGAGGCCCTCATGACCACTACTTGCCCGTGGTGCGGTACGAGCTATACGACGTTTCGCAGCAACTGCGTGAACTGCGGCGGGCCGCTGCCGCCGCCCCGCGAGGAGGCCGCTGCTCCGCCACCCATCCCCGACATCCCCGAGCCGCCACCCGCGCCCCGCGATTTCAAGAGCAGCTTCGTCTGGCGCAAGCTTCTGTCGGATGGCTGGGCAATAGCAGCAAGCGTTTTCCTGCTGCTGGGCGTCATCTTTACGCTGATCGGCATCCCGCTGATCCTGGTGGTCGTCGGCATCGCTTTCGTGCCCCTGGGGTTGGTGTTCCTGGGCGCGGGCGTGCCCATCCTCATCTGGCGCTACAACAAGGCCCAGCAGACGCTGAACGTGCTTCGCCTGGGCGAGCCGGTGCTGGGAAGCATCGTGGATATCCACGAGAACGTCGCCGTGGAGGTCAACGGGCGCCACCCCTGGACGATCACCTACGGCTTTGCGGTGGACGGCGACGAGTACGAGGGCCAGACGACGACGCTGCGCCCCGTCGGCTTCACGCACCAGGTGGCCCAGCCGATGTACGTGCTCTACCTGCCGGATGATCCGACGCAAAACACGGTCTACCCGCCGGTGATGTAGACGCGGTAAATGAGGAAGTAGCGAAAGTTGAGATGAGAATCGAGCGCTTCCAGGCCTCTCAAGCAGACGCTGTATCGCGCCTTATCCGGCGCGATCTGATCGAGATCAACAGCAGCGACTATTCTCAAGACCGGATAGACGCGCTCGTCGCGTATTTTTCCCCCGAAAAGATTGCGGAAAACTCACAGTCGCAATGCACTTTTGTCGCGATCCAGGACGATCAGGTTGTGGGCACGGCAAGCTTGGACAACTTTGGTTCCGCAGCGAGCCCGGACTATTACGCCGTCACGGTTTTCGTGCTGCCCGAACTACACGGGCAGGGCATAGGCACGCGGCTTATGGAGGCGGTGGAATCGGAGGCGAGAAGGTTGGGGGCGGAAAAGGTAACGGTGCGCGCGGCGATAACGGCGAAGGGCTTTTACCTCAAGTTGGGCTACAGCTTCCGAGACGGTGTAGAAGAATTGGACGACAACAGAAATTATATCATGGACTCGACTTTGGCAAATCAAAGGCGCGTCAGCGCCGCATAGCATCAATTTGACAT
>CAZWPV010000153.1:0-6544 GCA_964635485.1 uncultured Anaerolineales bacterium | reverse complement strand
GCTGGTAGCCGTGTCGGTTGGTGTCTGAGTCGGTGTGTCCGTCGGCGTGGGTGTGGGGGTTTCTGTCGACGTGGGCGCAGGAGTAAACGTGGGAGTCTCGGGGGTGGCCGTCGGCGTATCCGTCGGCGTCGCAGGCGTCTCCGTTAGAGTAGGCGTGAGTGTAGGTGTAGACGTAGGCGTGAACGTCACCGTAGGCGTCGTGGGTAGCGTGGGAGTCACAGTGATGGTCGGCGTGTGCGTCAGCGTGGGGACGGTAGTCCCTGTCGGAGTGATGGTAGACGTCGGCGATGGCGTAGAGGTAGGGGTAGAGGTGTGGGTCGAGGTCAGGGTGGGTGAAGGGGTAAACGTGGGCGTGGCGGTGGGCCAGGGAGTATATGTATATAGCGGCGGCTGCGGCATGAATAGCACCTGTCCCACGTTTATCTGGTAACTCCTGAGACAGTTGGCCCGTCGGATTGCCTCAATCCCCACGCCGAAACGACGCGACAGGCTGTAGAGTGTATCCCCCCGTTGTACTCGGTACAGATAAGTCCAACCCAGCGGCGGCCCACACGTATAAGGCTTTGGCGTGGCAGTGGCATAGAAGGTCGGCGGCAGATAGATCTGCTGGCCAGGGGAGATGATCTGGGAGCTCAGACAGTTAGCCTGCATGAGAGCATACGTCGTCACGCCGGACCGCCAGGCCAGGCCGGGGAGCGTGTCTCCCTGCTGCACGGTGTAGACGAACCACCCCGCAGGCTGCGAGCAACTGGGGATCAAGTGCTCGGACGAGGTAGGGGTGGCGGAAGGGGTAGGCGTCGTCGGAGAGACGGACGCATCTGTCGGCCAGGGAGACGGGGTGGGCGAAGGCGAGGCGATCGTCGGCAAGAACGGCGTAGCTGAGGGACGAGACGCAACTTCAGGACGCGTAGGGGTCGAGCGCGCACCCGAAACGTTGAGCTGACTCAGCAGGAAACTACCCAACAACATCCCCACGCTGATAAGTGTGATAGCAAGCCCGCCAACCAGTTGTCCCAGGCCAGCGGGGCGGCTTCCAGCGTCCGGTTTCCCGCTCACTATTTTTCCGATTCTCCCAGGATCGGGTACGAGCCAAAGGTGGGGAACTCTTGCCGACCAGGGGCCTCCTCGGCGGACAGCGGCAGAATAAAGCTGAACGTGCTGCCCACACCCATCTCGCTCTCCACCCAAATGCGTCCCCCGTGTGCTTCCACCAATGCCTTGGCGATGGACATGCCGACCCCGGTCTCGCCCAGCCCAGAGATCAGGGGATTATCAGCCCGATACAGACGCTGGAAAACCCGGCGCTGATCGTCGGGGGCGACCCCGCCGCCCGTATCGCTCACAGACACCAACAAGTAATCGGGCAGCCCTTCGATCTGGTTGTCGTGCTCCTCCAGTTGAGCGCGGACGACGACTTCGGAGCCCTGCTTCGAGCACTGACAGGCATTGTTCAGGAGATGCTGCACGACCTGGAAGATGCTGTCCCGGTCGGCGTACACAGGAGGCAACTCATCCGGCATCTCCAACTGCACCGCCAGCTCGCGCTCGCTGAACTGGACAGAAAGCGACATGATCGCGCTCTCCATAACGTTGGCAAAATTGACCGGTTCGGGAGAAAGCCCTTCATCACCCGCATCTATGGAAACGACCTTGACCAGGTCTTCGAGCAGCCCGCCCATACGCTCGATATTGGCCTTGACCCGCAAAAGAAACTGGCGCTGTGTCTCGCCGAGGATGCCCACCGCTTCGCCAATCAATAGGTCTGTATAGCCATTGATAGACGTCATCGGGGTGCGCAACTCGTGAATCAGCGACGTCAACATCTCGGCCTGGAGAGTCGACCCCTTCTCCAGATAGAGCATCGCCGTCAAGGCGCCCGGCCAGCCAGCATCGCCCGAGAGGCGCGTCAGCTCCGCCCTTATCGTCCGCCCATCCAGTTCGAGAGTCACCGAGGCAGTATCGCCAGGCTGCGCCCCATCCCCTGAGAGCCTCTTGACGGCCTGAACCCACATCGGCTCATCGAACAATTCCGACAGGGGCTTGCCCATCAAGACCGAACGCTGTTCGCCCACCAGGTACTGAGTCCCCTGGCTCGCCAGGATGACTTTACCCTGCTCGTCGCTTACCAGGATGCCGCCCGGCCCGCTATCCGCAGGCCGCTCAACAGGCTCCGCCACCGCCGCTTGACTCTGAACCTTCTGGAACTCGGCTCGCGTCTGCGCCAGTTGCATCTGCAGGTCGGCCTTGGCGTGGGCGATCTGTTCTGCCTTATCTTTCCATTCGACCAACTCAGCCTGTAGCGCGTCACGCGCCTCGGCCAATTCGCGCAACTCCCCCTCCCAGATCGCGACCTCGGCCGGGGACTGGCCCTGTGCAGCAGCCCCCTCCTCCCGCAAGCGTAGCCTCGTATCCAACTCCTCAGCCCGCTGGCGCTGCTGTTCCAGTTCGCCCTCCAGCTCAGCCGTCCGCTGGGTCAGACGTTGGGCCTCGGCGAGCGCGCCCTGTAGCTCCTCGCCGTTACCGCCAGCGGTCCCACGACGCCGAAGGTTGGCCAAGGACGCCGTGACCGCCGCCGCCACAGCCTGCAAGATCTGTTCATCGCGGGGTGTAAACCGTCGCCGGGACACTGGGTTCCCGGCCACCACGATGCCGAGCAGGTTGTTCTCTTCGACCAGGGGTTGCAGGATCAAAGGGCCTGTCCGCTCAAAACCTATGCTGCGATATATGCCAGAGACGGTGGACTTCCGCCGCCGGCCATACGCCCGTTCCATGCGACCGGTCTGAAGCACGGACGCCAACAAAGGATGCTCAGATGCCAACAGGGTTAGATCCTGTTGTGCCAGCCCTGCGCCGGTCGGGGGAAACATGCCCGCGATGCGCACACCTTTGGACGGCCCGATAATCGGCAGGCCGACGGCAATCACGTCGGTCCCCAGCGTGCGCGCGATGGACGCAGCGGTCATCTCCAAGGCGGCCTCGATATCCCCCGCCTCCTCGATGCGACGGATGGCCTGCAGAATCCCGACCACCTCCAGCATGTCGTCGCCAGCATCGGCCGTGGATGGGGCCGCGTTCAGCGCCCGACGATACACCAGGGCGGCCAACAGCGGCAGCGCAATCACGTTGGCCAATCTCACCCATCCGGCGATATGCGAGTTCAAATCCGGCCCGACAAGCTGCGCGGCATGGCCGCCGAGCAAGACGGCGAATAGGAAAAAGGCCAGGCCCCACTCGTCCCCGCGCCAGATCACGCTGGCAATTACGGAGAATGCCAGCACCACGACGGTGACCCCCTCCCAAACCCGCTCCTGCAACTGCCCGTTGTAGAAAACGCCCTGCGCGGCCGATCCCGACCACAGGTAAGCCGAGATCGCACAGCCGCCGCCAGCTACCAGCAGAGCGAGGAGCAATAGCAGCGTCCCCAGACGCGCCCACCTCTCCGGGATCGACAGGAACGCCCAGGCAGCCAGCACCACCATGGCAAACTCGAAGAAGCGTTCCAAAGGAAGCAAAAGGGTAGCGATCGGTGAACCGAGCGCGCTGGCGCGATCCAACACAGCGAGGAACATCAGCGACGCGCGCGCAAGCACAAAACCCACCCCGGTCGCCAGCAACCTTGTCGCGCCCGGATCGCGACGGTGACGGGTCCAATGCCCAAACGCCACCCCCACGATAAGCTGGATGGCGAACAACGTCACCAGATGGTAGGCCAGATCGCCGGGCTGGGTGGCGATAAAGTCCCTCAGGTCCAACAGCAGTTGAATCAAGTTCTGCACAAATCCCATTGGCTTAACTTTCACGAACTCGTTCTACGCACCGCCCGTTTTCCAAAAACCCACCCAGATTGTACACCAGAGTAAATCGACAGTCAATTCGGCCAACTGCGCCTCGTCAGCCCTCGATTGGCCTCGCGCGCTTGATCGGCAACAGCACCGTGAACTTGCTTCCCGCGCCTGGGGTGCTCTCCAGCCACACCCGCCCGTTGTGCGCCTCCACCAGCGACTTGACGATGGAGAGACCCACGCCCAGCCCGCTGGCCTCCACGGCCAGAGGGCTCGACGGGCGATAGAAGCGCTCCCAGATGTGCGCCTGCTCCTCGGGAGAAATGCCGATGCCGGTGTCCTCGACCCAGATCGCACAATGCATTTGAGTCGGCTCCTCGCCATCACGCAGCAGGCTGGCGCCAACCGTCACCCGCCCGCCAGGATAGGTGAACTTGACCGCGTTGCTGACCAGGTTATCCACTATTTGTCGCACACGCGCCGGATCGGCCTCGATGAGGGGCAGATCGTCGTCAAGCTCCAGGACAAGCTCCAACTGGCGGGCTTCAAGCTCGCTGCGGAAGGCGTTGACGACGTCACCGATGGCCAGATGCACGTCGGTCTCCACGTACGCCAGCTTGAGCCCTCCCCTCTCCAGTTCGGAGATGGCGATGAGGTTCTCGGTCAAGCTGCCCATGCGCAACGCGTTATCGCGGATGATGCCGAGAAAGTGAGCCTGGGCCTCGCTCACCGGGCCAACCATACCGCCGTCGAGCGCCTCGGCGTACCCCCTGATGGCCGTGAGGGGCGTGCGCAGCTCGTGGGAGACGGCGGAGATGAACTCGCTCTTCGCCCGCTCGCCCTCGGTCTCCCGGCTGATGTCACGCAGAACCGCCACGACTCCCAGGTTGTCGCCGGCCGGCGCGAGGACCGGGGCAGCACTGACGTGCACGACCTTGCCCTCCAGCTCAAATACCGACTGGAGCGGGGTATCGGACTCGGCGATCATCCCCCAATCCGCACTACGGTCTAGGGCCATGTGTCCCGTCAGGCGCTTGAGCGAACGCCCCAGGATGCGCCTGCGGGAGGCACCCAGGATGCGCTCGGCAGCGGCGTTGACGATGGTGATGCGTCCTTCGTCATCGCTGACGATCACGCCTTCGGCGATGCTTTCCAGAATGGCCATCCTGCGGCGGCCCTCGTCCTCCTGCGACTGCAACAACTCGGCCAGTTGGCTGGCCTGGGCCTGCAAATCCTGATAGAGGCGCGCGTTTTCGATGGCCGCGGTGACCTGCACGGCGATGGAATGGCACAGACGGCCCTTGTTCGGATCAAAGGCGCGGCGGCTGTGATCGTTGCCCACGACCAGCGCGCCCAAGATGGCGCGTTGATGCACGAGCGGCTGCACGATGGTCGGGCCAGCCTCCCGGCTGCCCAGCAGGCCGTACAGGGTCATCAGGCGAGGGTTATTGGTCTCTTCGTTGAGGATCAACTGCTTGCGCCGCTGCAACGCATAGTCCAGCGTGGGCTGATCGTCGAGAGAAAAGGTCGGCTGCCGGGCCGCCAGCTCCGCGCGCTGCAGAGGGGTGTATTGAGCAGCCAGCGTCACGGTGCCGGGCTCGTCCGGGTCGATCAGAAAGATGGCCGCGCGATCCGCGTCCATGGCCATCGCAGCACTCTCGACCACGCGGCGAAGAATCGCATCCAAATCCAGAGACTCGCCAACCGACCGGCTGGCTTCCACGAGGAAGAACAGCTCCTTGGCCTGACGCAATGCCTCCTCGCTCATCGTCTGCAGTTCCTGGCGATAGGTCCACATATCCTGCATGGCGGTGCGATAGACGGCGACGGCGAAAAGGGAGTAGCCCACCAGATTGACCAAGCGCCCCCACCCGATCCAGACACTGTGCTCCACACTCGTCGATTGACCGGCGGCACGCAACGCCGAACCGATAAGCAGAACGAAAAAGCCAAACGTCAGAACGGCAAAACCTGCCACCGCCATCCAGTGCTCCTCCCGCTGCCGTCGGATCAACAGGATGAAGGACGGCGCAAGGGTCAGGGCTACGCTCATCGCCAGCCAGAAAGATAGCAGCCAGGACTCGTCGTACAGATCCCGCCACATCTCAACTTGCATAGAGGCGGGGATCTGCACCAGGCTCCCGGACCAGGCCACCAGGGATACCACGACGCTCAGGGAGATGATGCCGATACCGACAAGCAACGACAGCTTGCGGATTTGATGGCTCAGAATAGGGGCCAGGAAGGCCCACCCTAAAAGCATGAGGCTGGCAGCCTCCATGCTGCTGATGAGGGGGGCAATAGCGGCCCAGCCAGCCGACTCTCCAACGACCAACGGGACGCGCAGCGCCAGCAGTGCCGCAAAGGTCAACACGATGCGCCAGTGGTCAGGGTTGCGTGTATGGCGCCACTCGATGAGTGCAATGAGGGCCATCGCCCCCAGGGCCAGAATGACCAGCAGGTGATAGACCGACGCGCCAGCGCCAGTACCAATGAGTTCGGCAAGATGCACGCGTACGCTCCCAAAGAATCTGCAATGCGTCGAGCATAAAAGCGGGGTTTGCCACGCTCAACGTGTGACCGCCCAGGTGCAACAACGATTATACCACAGCGAGCGAGGAAAGGGCAACACAAAGGACGCGAAAGGCGCGAAAAGGCGTTGGACATCCGGCGGTTCCAACCCCGGTGATCGCCCAGCCAACTCATTTGAGTCTGGCCAAAAATCGTGGGGAGGGTGGTTTCGGGGGGTGGGGGGGGGGGGG
>CAZWPV010000152.1:3578-6566 GCA_964635485.1 uncultured Anaerolineales bacterium | reverse complement strand
CGCGCTACACCTCCTTCATGGGCATCCGCAAGGCGGCCAAGATGGACTATCCCCTCTGGACGCTGGCCGACATCGACGCGGAAACGGGCAAGGTGGGCACACCCGGCTCCGGCGTGCGCTGGCCGGAGGTCTTTGCCCCGCCCGCGCGCGAGGGCGAGGCCGAGATCGTACAAGGCGAGACAGTCGAGGAATCGGCCCGGCTGCTGGTCGAAAAACTGCTGGCCGAGAAGGTGATCTAGGAAAAACCCGTTTTCTGGGAGAAAATGGGTTTCTGGCAGGAGACAATAACATGAGCAATAACATCTTTGTCTGGGTAGAGCAGTTCAAAGGCCAGCCCGCTCCCGCCTCCTGGGAGGCCATCGGGGCGGCCCGCCGCCTGGCAGACGAACTGGGCGGCAGCGTGACAGCCTGCGTCTTTGGCGGACCGGGCGTGGAACCCGGGGTAGAACCCTTGGCGCAGGAGGCCATCTCCTACGGGGCCGATAACGTCCTGCTGGCCGAGGATGCGACGCTGGCCGATTTCCGCGTCGAGCCGCAGGCCGCGCTGCTGGCGGAGGCAGTACGCGCCGCCGACCCCGCCGCCGTGCTCATAGGTGCCACGTTCCGCGGGCGCGAGCTGGGGCCAACCCTGGCGGTGGAACTGGACACCGGCTGCATCGCCGACTGCACCGCCCTGGAGCTGGACGGCGACCGGCTGGTCGCCACGCGCCCCATCTACGCGGGCAAGCTGCTGAGCAAATGCGTCATCCCCGAGAGACGACCGCAGATCATCACCACCCGCGCGCGCGCCTTTCCCAAGCCGGAGCCGGACGCCGCCCGCAGCGGCGAGACAAAGCGCGTGGAGCCGCCGCTGTCTGAGGAGGACATCGCCTGCAAAGTGACCGGCTTCCTGGAAAGCGAGGGCGGCGTGAGCCTGGCCGACGCGGGCATCGTCGTCTCCGGCGGGCGTGGCGTCGGCGGGCCGGAGGGGTTCGAGCCGGTGCGCGAGCTGGCACAGGTACTGGGAGCAGCCACGGGGGCCTCCCGCGCCGCCGTGGACGCCGGCTGGGTACCCTACGCACACCAGGTGGGCCAGACCGGCAAGACGGTCAGCCCCGACCTGTACATCGCCTGCGGTATCTCTGGCGCGATCCAGCATCAGGCCGGCATGCGCACCAGCAAAATCATCGTCGCCATCAACAAGGACCCCGAAGCGCCGATCTTTAAGCTGGCGCACTATGGCATCGTCGGCGATCTGTTCAAGGTGGTACCTGCACTGACGGCGGCCTTTAAGGAAAAGTTGGGGTAAGGCAGACTTCGGAAGTCTCACAAATGAACTCTGATTGCCTGATAAGCCGTTTGTGCTATAATCATCAGCCGTGCGAAAGCTCATCGAACCACCGATTTGCGCCTTCGCGTTTTCCGTGGTAGATCACGTCCTGACATGAGCAAACAAAACGACCCCGTACAACCCAGCACCGCCGAGATACTGGCCGAAGTAGAGCACCGAAGGGCTGAGGCGAAGCATCAAAAGAGCGCAGGAAGCCGTCGGACCATCATCTTTCTGGATCGCTGCGTCTTCTGGCTTTCCAAACACTGGCTGGCTATCGTTAACACGCTGGCCTTGCTGTACGTGGGAATCCCCATCCTATCTGCCGTGCTGCTGTACCTGGGCGCGGAAGGACCGGGGGGGATCATCCAGTCCGTATACGGGCCGCCAGTATGTCATCAACTCCCCCAACGCTCGTGGTTTCTGTTTGGGCAGAAATTCAGTTATAGGTTGCCAGAGTTGATGGCATACGAAGGAATAGAGCCGCATCCCAAGCAGTGGCAAGACGTCGAAGCCGTTTATTCGGCGGTAAGATACGGAGACGCCACACTGGGATACAAGGTAGCCCTCTGCCAGAGAGATGTCGCTATTTATGGCACGATCTTGATCGCCGGATTGGCGCTCTCCCTGCTGCGCCGCCGATGGAAGGTGCACCCGATACCCTGGTGGATCTATATCGCCTTCGGCATCGTCCCGATCGGGATAGACGGCGGTTATCAATGGGTCACCTACATCCTCGACATCTTGCTACCTGCATCTCCTATCCCCGTCCACGAGACGACGCTGGCGCTGCGCACTCTCACCGGGGCGCTTTTCGGTCTGGCGACGGTCTGGCTGGCCTACCCGCACGTCCAGGATGCGATGGACGATTTCCGGAACACGCTGCACAAGCGGTTCGGGTGGGAGTGAGTCGGCAGAGAGAGCTGGAATGAGTGACATCGGACGTAACCTGACGCAAGTGCAGGAGCGCATCGCCGAAGCGGCGCTGAGGTCCGGGCGCGGGCCGGGCGACGTCACGTTGGTCGCCGTGACCAAGACCCATCCTGCCGAGACGGTCGTCGCCGCCTATCGGGCCGGCGTGCGCCACTTTGGCGAGAACCGCGTCGAAGAAGGGGCGGCCAAGATTCCCGCCGCCCGGGAAATCATCTCCGGCCCCCCGCCCAAGTGGCACATGGTGGGGCACGTGCAGAGCCGCAAGGCGCGGGCCGTCGTGGCCCACTTTGACTACGTCCACTCAGTGGACCGGCTCAAGATCGCCCGGCGGCTGAGCCGCTTCGCACAGGAGGCCAGCCTGACGCTGCCCGCGCTGCTGGAGTGCAACGTCTCCGGCGAGGAGAGCAAGTACGGTTTCGACCTCCAGGGTTGGGAGCAAAACGAAGCGCAGCGAGAGACTTTTTTCGCCGCCGTCGAGGGGATCGTGGCGCTGCCGGGGATCGCAGTGCGGGGGCTGATGACGATGGCCCCCTTCGTCTCCGACCCCGAGGGCGTACGCCCCGTCTTTGCCAGCCTGCGAGGGCTGCGCGACGCGCTGGCGGAACGCTTTCCAGCAGGGGACTGGCGACATCTCTCGATGGGCATGACGGACGATTTCGAGGTTGCGGTGGAGGAAGGATCGACGATGGTACGTATCGGGCGCGCCATCTTTGGCGCGTGTCTATATGGCTGAATGGGCGCGCCAT
>CAZWPV010000152.1:0-3478 GCA_964635485.1 uncultured Anaerolineales bacterium | reverse complement strand
CGTATCGGGCGCGCCATCTTTGGCGCGTGTCTATATGGCTGAATGGGCGCGCCATTTTTGGCGCGCGTCTATACGGCTGAACGGAAGCTATTCTCTTACAGGCCCTTGGTGGAGGTTTATGTGGGCGTATTGATGTTACTAATCGACTGGCTTTTCTTCCTCTACTCCCTGGCCATTATCATCCGCACGTTGCTGCCGTGGTTTCGCGTCAGTCCTTATCACCCGATAATGCGCTTCCTGGTCCAAATCACCGAACCACTCTTGGCCCCACTGCGCCGCCATATCCGTCCCATAGGTATATGGGATATTACACCGATGATAGCCTTGATCATCCTCTGGGTTGTGGAGTTGATCGTCAAGCAGATCATCCAGACACTATTGATGCTTTAGCGAGGAGACCGGTTTGACGCTCCAAGTGGTCGAAAGAAAGGACGGGTGTACTTTCCGTGTGCGCGTTCAGCCGCGTGGCAGGCGAGATGAGGTCACAGGCCTGCACGGCGACGCGCTCAAGATACGGCTGAAAGCCCCGCCGGTCGAAGGCAAAGCCAACCAGGCGCTGCAAAAGTTCCTCGCCAAGCAGTTGAACGTCCCGCCATCAGCCGTCGAAATCCTCGCCGGCCACACCTCGCGCCAGAAGCGGGTACGCGTGGCCGACGTCTCGGCCGATGCCATCCGCGCCCTGCTGAAAACGTAACGGGCTGGCCAGTTGCCAGCCCGTTCCTGATTCCTATCACGCCGCCCGCCTATTTTCGCCCGATTCTCAGATCGTACCGCTTGCTGATCTCCTCCAGCGCTCCCAAGGCCACACGTGCGACGCCAGGATCGGAATCGGCCAGCGCAGCGTGCAACTCCTCAATATCGTCAGGACGACCGACCTGGGCCAACACTTGAGCAGCGGCGAGGCGAACCTGCTGATCCCCCTCGGCCAGGGCTCGTCGAAGCATCTGTCGTGCAGCATCGCCCATCCCCACCCCCTCGCCCCGGGTCGCCGCCCACGAGATAAGCCAGGGCAACTGCTCGACCTCAGGGGGAGGTGGGGCACCGGGGGTCTTTTCCAGTTCCTCCAACTCCTCCAGCGCCGCCGACGCGGCCGTGCGCACAATCCACTGTTCATCCTCTCGCGCCATCTGCCTCAACACATCTAGCGCCCCCATCCGCACCAGCCCAAATACCGCCGCCCGTCGGACCATCACATCCTCCGAATCGACCAACTCACGCAAGAGGTCGGTGCCCTCCTCCCCACAACCGGCCAACGCGGCAGCGGCAACGGGCCTGAGCTCGTCATCCCCCTCCAACAGCACCGTCGCCAGCAGACGCTTGGCGGCATCGGTGCCCAGCCGAGCCAGGCCCTGCACGGCCGCTTCACGCACAAAGACGTCTCCGTCCACCAGCGCCGTCTCAAAGACGGGTACGTCCGCCTCCGTCGCCACCTTCGATAGCCCAAGAAGGGCGGCGATGCGCGTATCGGCCTCTGGGTTTTTCAGAGCCTGCTTTAAAAAGTACGCAACACCAGACACCCCGGTCATCGCCAACGCCTCCGCCAGCGCCCGCCGGGTTGGCGCGTGAATGCCCGGCTGAAGAAAGACCCGGGCCAAGATCGCCATCGCGCCCTCGCGCCACGCTGCGCTCTCCGAAGCAGCACCGACCCAGGAACTGAGCGTACGCAGGCGGGTATAAAATATATCGTCCGGCGTGCGCAGCCATACCTCCACCAAAGGCCTCATGTCACCGAGCTCGGCGTAGAAACGAAACACATCCGACCAGCGAGGATCCTCCAGCCATTCGGCCAGCGTAAGGGGGTCGAAAGCAACCAACTGACGTGCCGCCAAATAGGCTTGCCAGAGCGGATCAAAAGCGTAACAGTTGGAGCCCGCCGAGCGAAACTGCCCGCGCGCGCCGGTCAGCGCCTGAAAAACGCGGCTGGCCGCGCGCACCGGGCGCTCCTCGTGCGGAGGAAGCGCAGCCTCGATGGCCGCTCCGATTTCTTCACCGCCGACGGTTGAACGCCCCTCTTTCTGAAGCTCCAGCGCCACCTGCCCCAAGGCCGCGCGGCAGGTGGCCAGCCACCAGGGTTCTTCCTCCGCCTGCTCCTGCAGCAGCAAATCGAGCACGCGATCAAACAGCGCCGCCCGGCCAGCCGGTGCCTGCCGATCCGAAAGATACACAAAGGCTCGCAGCGCCAGTTCCAACGAGGAGGCCCCCAAGCGCAGAACACGCTGGAGTTCAACCGCCAAGTCGCGGGACAGGGAAGGGGATGCGTCCTCGGGAACGTAAGCCTCCACCCAGCGCCTGGCAAACGCCTCGACCTGAACTGCATCCCACTCGGCGAGTTCGAGGGAAACGAAACCACCCTCAGTCAAAGGCGCATAGCCGCGAGTCCCCACGGCAACCAGCCACAGGTTCCCCGGCAAAGCATCGGCCAGCTCGACCAACCACGCCGCCGCCCACTGCTGCTGGTGCGACTCAAGCTTATCCCACCCATCGACAAGCACGATGGCGCGACCGGACTCCAGGTATTCTCGCAGGGCGCTTGTCAACCCACCGCCGCCCCCGATGGCGGACACTGCCGCCTTGAGCAGCCCATCCAGGCCGTCGCCGCGCCGCGACTCCCGGCCCTCCGCCTCCTCTTTACCTTCACCCTCGTCCTCTTCCCCCACCTCTTCCTGATCGACCTCGCCCCAATCCATTGTGGGGAGCAAGACGTAGAGAGGCAACCGCTTCCACACAGACTCCGGCATCGGCCCAGGGTCAACGCGACGGCCCTCACGCTCCTCAAACGCCGTCGCGCACACGAGGGCGAGGTATCCCAACGCGGTTGTCTTTCCCATCCCGGAATCGCCGAGAATGATCAAGCGAGGATGCTCTTCCAACGTTCGATGCAGCGGCACGAGCCGAGGGCCAGCAGCCGCAGGCTTTACATCCGAGAGAGACTGAGAAGGCAGAGGGGGGACGAGCAATTTGGGCTCGACGAAGAGAGTTTCCAGCGAAGCTACGTGCGCCGGGATGATAAAGGTGCGCGCTTTCGCAGCGACCAGCCGTCGATAGTCCTCGTCGGCGCTGGCCCTCATGTAATTCATGAACTTGGCAAAGGCGGCCGCGACAGCCTCCCAAACCTGACGCAGTGCGCCGCGAAAGGCATAAAGCAGGCCAACCAACAGAAAGGCAATTACCGCGCCGATCAACGCGGACAGAGGGTCAAAGCGCCAAGGCCGAGAAGCCAAGGCTGACTCTGGCAAACGTAAAATGGTGGTATACTGTGGAATGTGATGCACGATCCGCCCTCTGCTCTGTCCTACTCATATGATAGCCAGATTCGCCGCGGATGTCAAACGTCAAATAGATGCGTCATCTCACTAAACCGGGGGGCGGGGGATGTGTGCGAGCAGCTCCGCCGTCCGCACACATCCCCATCATCCCCAATTTGTTGAGAAGACACGAATAGATCAATATTTCATATATCATATTGTACAAAAGTACT
>CAZWPV010000151.1:0-6595 GCA_964635485.1 uncultured Anaerolineales bacterium | reverse complement strand
ATCTGCTACCAGGGCGGGCTGATCCAGGCCCCGGACGCCGACGCGCCGATCTACCGGGCGACGATGGAGCCGGGCCTGATCCACGCCATGCTGGCATGGCGCACGCGCCACACGGGGCAGTTCGTGCTCTATGCTGACGACGCTGTCTTTCTCGATGGACATCAGCACCCCACGTCCTTTTACCAGGACATGCTGGGCGAACGGTTGATCTGGGTGGACGATCTGGCCGACGTGCCGGAGCAGCACGAGCCGGTCAAGTTCCTCGTCTTTGTCGAGCCGGAAGAGGCGGAAAATATTTTGGCCGAGTTACGGCAGCTATTCGACGGCCAGATGGAGCTGACCCGCTCACACGCCAGGATCGTCGAGGGCAACCCGTTGGGCGTGTCGAAAGGGGATGCGCTGCGGCGGCTGGCCGAGCACTTGAAAATCCTCCAGGCCGAGGTGATGGCCATCGGCGACCAGGATAATGACATCCCCATGGTCGCCTGGGCCGGCCTGGGCGTGGCGATGGGCAACGGCAGCCCGGGGATCAAGGCCATCGCCGACTGGGTCGCGCCGCCGGTGGCGGAGGACGGAGCGGCGGTGGCCATTGAGCGCTTTATCCTGGAGGACGAAAATGTCACGGCCTAATTTCGTATTCATCATGACGGACACGCAGGCGACCAACGTCGTAGGCGCCTACGGCCATCCTGAGCTGGATACCCCCAACATAGACGCCCTCGCCAGCACCGGTATCAAGTTTGACCGCGCCTACAATACCTGCCCGCTGTGCACCCCGACGCGCGCATCCATCTTTACCGGCATCTATTCCCACACCGCCGGTGCCTGGACGAACAACCTGCCGCTGGGAGACAACATCCAGACGATGGGCCAGCGCTTCCGGGATGGCGGCTACCGCACGGCCTACGTCGGCAAGTACCACCTGGACGGGCACGATTACTTTGGCACCGGCATCTGCCCCGACGGCTGGGATGACGCCTACTGGTACGACGGCAAGCGGTATCTCGACGAGTTGAGCGAGGAGGAGATCGCCCTGTGGCGGCGCGGGCTTTCGACGCCGGAGCAGCTCAGGGCGCACGACATCCGGCCCGAGTTCACCTGGGCGCACCGCGTCTCCGACCGAGCCATCGACTTTTTGCGAGCGCAAACGCCGTCCGGTGAGCCGTTCCTGCTGGTCGTATCCTACGACGAGCCGCACCATCCCTTCACCTGCCCGCCGGAGTACGCCGAGAAATTCGTCGATTACGCCTATCCGCTCGGCCCGGCCGCCTACGACACGCTGGAGGACAAGCCCGCCCACCAGCGGGAGTGGGCCGAGGCGGAAAACGCGCACCTGGAGGATGGCTGCGTACGCGCCCCGATGTACTTTGGGTGCAACAGTTTCGTCGATAGCGAGATTGGCCGCGTCATCGACGCGGTGCACCAGCACACCCCAGAGGACACAATCATCATCTTTACCTCCGACCACGGCGACATGCTGGGCGCCCACCGGCTCACAGGCAAAGGGCCGGCGATGTACGAGGAGATCACGCACATCCCGCTGATCGTCGAGCAGCCGGCGGGCGCGGGGTACGGCACCGTCAATCCGACGCTGGTGAGCCACATCGATCTGCTGCCGACGATGCTCGCGCTGGCCGGGCTGGACGTGCCCCCGATCATGGAGGGCCGGAGTATCGTCCCGCTGCTGCGAGGGGAGGAGGACCCCGAAAAAGAGATCGTGATCGAGTTCAACCGCTACGAGATCGAGCACGACTCGTGGGGCGGGTTCCAGCCGGTGCGCTGCATCGTCGGCGACCGTTACAAGCTGGTCATCAACCTGCTGCACAGCGACGAACTGTACGACCTCGAAACGGACCCCGCCGAGGTGACCAACCTGATCGACGATCCAAGCTACGCGCAGGTGCGAGACGATCTGCACGACCGCCTGCTGGATTGGATGTACGAAAAGCGCGATCCCTTCCGCGGCCCCGAGTGGGAGAGACGGGCTTGGCGGGATACGCGGCGACTCCAGTGGCGCGGGTTGTTCCGCCCGCGGCCGGCCGATGGCTACGCGCCCGCGGTGAGAGACTACGACACAGGGTTGCCCACCAGGGGCGTAAAGATCGAACACGAGGAGGAGGCTTAGGATGAAGATATTCGTCCCCGGACGCATCTGCCTGTTCGGCGAGCACTCCGACTGGGCCGGTGGATACCGGCGCATCAACGCCGAGATCGAGAAAGGCTACACGCTGCTCACGGGCACCGACCAGGGCATCTACGCCGAGGTCGAGCCGCACCCCACCGCGCTTGTGTTGAGCTCGACGACGCCCGAGGGCGAGCGGCACGGACCCTACGAAATCCCCATGGAGCCCAGGGCGCTCCTGGAGGAGGCGCAGAAGGGCGGCTTTTGGAGCTACATCGCCGGGGTAGCCTACCAGATTCTGACGCACTATCACGTGCGCGGCCTGGTGATCGACAACTACCAGACCGACCTGCCGATGAAGAAGGGCCTCTCCTCCAGCGCGGCGATCTGCGTGCTAGGGGCGCGGGCGTTCAACCGCACCTACGACCTAAAGATGACCACCCGCGGCGAGATGGAGCTGGCCTACCTGGGCGAGATCACCACCCCCTCGCGCTGCGGACGCATGGATCAGGGATGTGCTTTCGGCAATCGCCCCATCCTGATGACCTTCGATGGTGACCATTTGGAAGTGGACGAGTTGCAAGCCCCAGACGATCTATATTTCGTGATCGTCGATCTGCACGCGCAGAAGGACACGATGGAGATTCTGGCCCGCCTGAACCGCTCCTACCCCTTCGCCGAGACGGAGGTCGAGAGGGGCGTGCAGGAGCTGCTGGGGCCGATCAACAAGCGCATCGTACACCTGGCCATCGAGGCCCTGCAGCGCGGGGATGCCGAGCGGATCGGCGCGCTGATGGTCGAGGCCCAGGGATTCTTTGATCGTTATGCGGCTCCGGTCTGCCCGGAGGAGTTGACCGCGCCGGTGCTGCACCGCGTCCTGAGCTACAAGCCGCTCGAGCCGCACATCTGGGGTGGCAAGGGCGTCGGCTCGCAGGGCGACGGCACGGCCCAGTTCATCGCCCGCAGCGAGGCCGACCAGCAGGCGGTGATCGAGATCATCGAGCGCGACCTGGAGATGTCGTGCCTGCCGCTGACGCTGCGCACCGGCCAGAAGGTGCGCAAGGCTGTGATCCCGGCGGCGGGCTTTGGCACGCGCCTCTTCCCCGCCTCGAAGGCGACCAAGAAGGAGTTGTTCCCCATCGTGGACCGCGATGGGATCGCCAAGCCCGCCATCCTGCTGATCGTCGAGGAGGCGCTCAAAGCCGGGATAGACGAGGTGATCCTCATCGTGCAGGAATATGACCTGGAGGCTTTCCAGTCGTTCTTCAACGTGCAGGTGACGATCGAGAATTACAACAAGCTGCCGCGCCACTTTCGGGAATACGCGCAGCGCATCCTGGAGATGGGACGCCACGTCTCTTTCGCCATCCAGGAGAAACAGGAAGGCTTCGGGCACGCCGTCTACAGTGCGCGGGAGGCGGTGGGCAACGAGCCGTTCCTGCTGATGCTGGGCGACCATATCTACCGCTCTGACGGCGAACGCTCGTGCGCCCAGCAACTGGTCGAGGCCTACAACAAGCACGGCAAGAGCGTGCTGGGCCTGCGCCGCACGCCCGAGGACATGATTGCCAACTTTGGAACGGCGACGGGCGTGTGGGTCGAGGATGAAGAGGACTTGCTGAGCATCACCGAGTTTGCCGAGAAACCGACGATGGACTATGCGCGGAACAACCTGCGCGTAGCGGGGCTGCCGGAGGACGAGTACTTGACCGTCTTTGGGCAGTACATCATCAGGCCGCAGATATTCGATTACCTGGAGGAGCACATCCAGAACAACGTGCGCGAGCGGGGCGAGTTCCAGCTCACCTCGGCGCTGGATCGGCTGCGGCAGGAGGATGGGTTCCTGGGGCTGATCGTGGACGGCCAGCGCTTTGACATCGGCCTGCCGGAGTATTACCTAGCGACGCTGAGGGCGTTTTCGCAGGAATGAGCGCGCCCACGTGCGAACGCTGCCCCCCATCGATTTAGGGGCTATTTCTGAGCACGAGCGGGAGGTAGCGCCGCTGCGCATCCGCGACGATCCACGTGGCCCGCTCCCACGCGCCTCCCGTACCGTCCTCCAGGAAGGCTACGCTGTAAGCCGGCAGGGCAGCGAGATCGGTGGGCAGGGCGAGTTGGTAGGTCACGGTCACCCGGGCTCCGGCGGTCAAGGCGCCGGTCCAGCGCAGCGTGTCGGTCAGTACCTCTACCACCGCGCCTCCGCCCTCCAGTGCCAGGGAATCGGTGATAAAGGTCGTGGCAGACGGCAGGACGTTCGTGACCACCGCCGTGGGCGCGTCGCCGGGACCGGCGTTGACGATCACCAGCGTGCAGGTGACGGTGCCGCCAAACCGGGCAGGGGACGGATCGCATTGAAGCGTCGATGGGAAGAGGTCAGGCGCGTCCACCCGCACCACGACGGTGCGGTGGAAATGGATGTACTGGTCCTCGATTCCAAGAAGAGCTGTATTGGCGATGGGAGTGAGGGCGGGAAGGCCCGTCGTCACGGTGGTCTGGTAGGTGACGGTCACGCTGGCTCCTGCTGACAGCGTTCCCTCCCAGGAGACCCTCCGCGCGGGTGCATCGTAGGTTGCCGGACCGGTCAGGCTGCCGGGGGCCAGCGTCAGGCTCACCGGCAGGGTGTTGGAGAGCGAGGCGGTGATTGCGGCGGGACCGTCGTTGCGCAGAACGGCCGTGTAGGTGATGACCTCCCCTCCGTTGGGGGGGACAGAGGGGGGGATAGCCGTGAAGGTCGAGCCGCCCAGCCAGGAGAGGCAGCCCACCGTTTGCTGCATCGCCACGGGGCGCATCTCCTCCGGCAGCGCCTCGAAGGGGAAGGCGAAAAAGGCCGTGGCGTGGTTCCCGTCCCGGCGCGCCAGGGCGATCCCGCGCCAATCTTCGTCGCGGAAGGATACGGCTGTGCCGGGCGTCGGCTCGACGGCATCGGCCAGATTCTCGAACGGATAGCTCAGCTCCCAAGGCCCTAATCCCTCACCGATGGGATTCCCCGGCACGCCGCGCGCCAGCGTGGGCAACGCATCCTCGGTATGACTTAGCACCCCTAGGTAGTGCTGGCTGAACGGTTCGTCGTGGTGGTAGTACAAAAAGTCTTGGGATGAGAGGAACAGCCGTCCTCCACCGTCGAGGTAGGCTGCTAGCGTGACGATCTGGTCGGCTCTAACCGGGCGAAACCAGTCATAGCCAGTCCACCACACGACGATGGGGTACCATCGCAGGACTTCCAGCGGGGGGCTGTTCTCCACACACCAGCCGGTGGCGGGGCACGTCCGCCAAAAGTCGTAGGGGATGCCTGCCTCGTCCAGCGCCGCTTCGTATTTCTCCCGCTGCTCGTAAAAGATGTCGTCGTCCACCAGCAGGACGGGCGCGGGGGCCTTGGTGGTGATGGCGGCGGTGCGGAACAGCGTGGGGGAGAGGGTGGACTGCGCTGTGAGCGTCACGACGTCCCGCGCGTCCCACGTGGCGGAAGTGGGGATAGTCACGGTCACGACGACGGTGGCCGAGGTGCACGGGGATAGCGTGAGGGAGGATGCGCTCATCTCGCTTGGCCAGGCCGCGCCGCCGAGCGCCAGGCTGATGACATCGGTACCGCCCCCCTGTCCCACGTGCCGCACCCGCAGCGTGTGGGTGACGACGGCGCCGGGCGGGCCGATGCGGGATTGGCCAGCGGGCGTCACCTCCAAACCTGCGTCGGGGGGATCGGCCGACAACCACTTCAGCGCTCGATCCATGACCTCCTGGCGGATTTCCCGGTCGGTGATGGCCTCGAAGCCGAAGGATAGGTAAATCGCGCGATAGTCCAGACAGGTGCCGACGCGCACGCCGCCGCAGCCACCTCCCTGGTAGGCGAACACCGGGGCGGCGGCGTCGGGATCGATGACGGTGATCTCGTCGGGATAGCCCTGGTTATCGGCCCCGCCGGGGCCGGTGATGGTTATCGTGAGCCCGGCGAAGAGATCGTCGGATGATCCCTCCAGCGTCCGCCTGTTAGCGCTATCCCGCGCCATGTAGACTTTGAGATAGCTGCGGTAATAAGGGTGGTGGTTCAGATAATCATCCAGGTAGCCTACGTCCTGCCCGCTCAGGAACAGCCGCCCGCCGGCGGAGAGGTAGCCCGTGATCGCGTCCTCCGCGCCGACGTAGCCGGGCCCGTCCTCCGGCGCGGTCCAGATGACGACGTCGTACAGGAGCAGGTCGTCCGCCGTCGGCACGTCGTCGGGCAGGCGGCAGATGGGCCACTCGTCGTAGGCATAGGCCAGATCGTCCAGCGCCTGGCGGAAGTAAGCGGCCTGGCTCTGGTTGTACCAGCGACCGCTATCGACCAGCAGGATGGAGGGGGCGGGCGGCAGGGCCAGATCGGCGGTGGTGACCAGCCCGGCGGTGATATGCACCGTGGCGGTGACTACCCGGTAGCCCAAGCTGCGGGCGCGGACGGTGTAGGTGCCCGCGGGCAGGGTGAAGGTATAGGCGCTGGCG
>CAZWPV010000150.1:0-6607 GCA_964635485.1 uncultured Anaerolineales bacterium | reverse complement strand
AGCGCCCGCAATTATACACCGTACGGGCGTGGGGGCAACCAGCGCGGACAGCCTGTAAGGGGATGCGCATCGACTGGGTGGACATCGCAACCATCTACGGCATAGATGCGGTGAACTGCTTTCATCACACCCTCCATAACAAAAACGCCCCCAAAATCCAGGGGGCGTCTGACGTCTCGGGAGGACCGATTATCGTCCCAAGTGCATCGGCATGATCACGTGGGTGAAATCCTCCCCACCTACGGGCCGGATGACGCCCGGGCTGGAGGACGTGGTCGTATCCAGCGCGACCTGCGGTGTCCCGGCCACCGAGAGCACGTCGATCAAGTATCGGACGTTGAAGGCGACCTCGACCTCCTCCCCCTCGATGCTGGCATCCAGCTCGCTCACATCGTCGCCGGTCTCGGCAGAGGTGGCGGAGACGATCATACTGCCCGGAGCCAGCTCTGAGGCAGGTTTGACGTGCAGGCGGGCGATGTGGGCCGCGTCACGTGCAAAGATGAGGGCCGTCTTGCACGCCTTCAGAAACATGGCTGTGTCCACCACCGTGTGCGTCGAGCGGTCCTTGGGGATGATCTGCCGGTAGTCTGGAAAGTTGCCGTCGATCAGTTGCGACACCAGGACGATGTCGGTCAGTTGAAAGATCACCTGGTTACGGGTGGGAGTGACGGTGATGGCCACCGGATCCTCCTGCTCGCCGCTAATGCGTCCCAGCTCGGTCAGCGCCCGGGAGGGAATGATGACGCTGAAGGGATCGGGGACGGCTTGAGGCAGCGCGACAGTGCGCACCGAGAGGCGGAACCCATCGGCGGCAGCCAACGTAAGTTGCGCATCCTCGAACTTTGCCAACACGCCGGTGAGGATGGGGCGGCTCTCATCGGCAGCGGCAGCGAAGGCGACCTGCTCGACCGCAGTGCGCAGCGCCTCGGGTTCGATGGAGATACCCCCTTCTCCCTCGGGCACCGGCACGAGGGGGAACTCTTGGGCGTCGATGCCCTTGATGTTCGCCTCGCTGCGACCGGCGCGCAGGTTGAGCGTCTGCGTGCGCTCAACCAACTCCATATCCACCCGCTCCGGCGGCAACGAGTTGACCAGGTCGATGAACGTGCGGGCCGGGATGGTGGTGGCTCCCTCTTCCTCCACCTTGGCACCGATCCAACAGTTGATGCCCACCTCCAGATTGGTGGCAGAGAGCTTGAGCCGTCCGTTGTCAGTAGTCAGGAGCACGTTCCCCAATACGGGCAGCGTGGAGCGAGGTGAGACTGCGCGCCCGACGACGCCCAGCCCTTTGGCGAGATTTTCTTGCAGACAGGAGATCTTCATCGGTGCGGCCCTCCTCGTAAATTAGGCGATATTGCAGAACAGTATACACCAACTTGGTAAGCCGCACAAGTACAAACCCTTACGCTTGTCCATAGTGCTTACAAATACTTACAAGCAAAAGCCGCCTCGGTTTGGGCGGCTTTTGCTTAAGTAAAATTTTGGCGAAAAAGCGTCAAAATTTCACTCGCCATCATCCCAATCCGGCGCTTCCACACTCGGCATCTCCAGGTCCACCACGTCGCCATGCACGTCCACCGTGGCGCGAAAGCCCGTCATCCACAGCGCGGCACGAAGTTCATCGACATCGACGTTGTCCGCCTCGAGGATGCGATCCATGTTCTCGATGGCGCTCTCAATCGCAGGGCGGGTGAACAGATCCTCCTGGCCAATCATCTGGATCATCCCCTCGATGATAGCGTCCTTCATCGGCAGAATGCGCTCCTTTATCAGTTCCAGGATCTGACGATCCACGCGCTCCGCTTCGACGTGACGCATAAAGTCCCCGTCCGGCACGGCGTAGTGAGGCACGTTGCCGATGTAGACCGCCCTGGCCGGCTGGCCCTCCTCGCTAAAAACCAGATCGGCAAACAACGCTTTTCGAGCCGTACCGCTCATCCTGCGCCTCCCTCAAGCGGAGCCTTAAAGTCGTAGATTCCATCCTGCACTTGGAAGCGCGCGCCGCAGTCGGTGCAGGTCAGGGCATTTCCCTCGTCCACCAACCCCTCGGCTATGCTCGGGACAAGCATCGTCGAGCCACCTGTGGTGAGCTCTGTCGAACCACAGACGGTGCAGCGGAAGAAAGCACCCGTCGGCGCGGGAGCCTTGCCGTCGCCGCCCTGGCATTGCACGAAAACGCTGGGCGATAGTTGACAAAGCGCCCCCGTCGGTTGTAGCAGCCGGTCGAGCGCCACCAAAAGCCCCGTGGGCACCACGCGTTTGAGCAAACCGACCCGGAAGTGGGAGACGGTGCGCGTTTTCCGCACCTGCAGCCCGACCTCGGCCAGTCGCTCCCGCATCCAGGCCGGGTGAAAGTCAAAGTTCAGCTTGGCAAACTCCACCGGTTCCCGGTCGAAGGGCGACCAATCCTGCCGCCGTAAGAAGTAGCGCAGGATCGCCTTCAGGTTGCGCTTGTTGGCGAACTCGAGCACGAACGCACCGCCGCCGGTCAGAACCTCGGCCACGCCGCGCAGCACCGCCGGCGCGTCGGTGGCGTGGTGAAGCGTGCGCACCATCACTACTGTGTCGAAGAGACCGGAGGTGAAGGGGAATTGGTAAAAGTCGCCGGCGACGTAGGTGTAGCGCGGCTTGCCGCCTGGCCCGGCATCCCCCCACAACTCGCGCCCCTGCCGCAATTGCGAGAGCGCATAGTCGAACAGCACCACCTCGTCGTAGCCGCCGTAGAGGGGAAAGAGCCGCCCGTATCCCCCGCCGATGTCGATCAGGCGGCGGCCGGTGGGCGGCAGCAGATGGCGCAGCGCCACCCGCTCGACCCCGTCCTCGTACCCCCGCCCCTGTCCCCAGAACTCGGTGCGGTAGGCGGAGCCTTCGTAGTCACAGACGGGGCGCGCTGCCTGGACCATCAGCCAAACACACCCCGGAGCAACGTGGCTGCGCTGACCAGCGTTTGGGGATCGGAAAGCCAATCCACGACGAACTGGCGATATCCAGCCTTGATCTGGGGCAGTATCTCGCCGATTTCCTCGCGGGCCGAGCGGGAGAAACGCTGCAATGCGCCTTGGTTGGCCTCCAGCCATTCCTCGTAAGACTGCGCATCGGCCATCACGTCCGTCAACTCGGCGACGATCCAGTCGCCGAACACACTGGAGAACAACGTGTACCCCTCTTCGCAGGCCGCGATCAGGGCGCGTTTCTCCAACCGGGAGAGGGTGAGTTCGGAGCGATGGTAGAGCTCTTTCAACTTGCCCAGCGAGAAGCGTCGCTTTCCCGCCTTCCCCTGTTTCGCCAGCAGCGCCAGCACGGAGAGCACGATCTTTTCGCCGTCGTCCGAGTGATGCCAGTAGTCGGCGAGGCTGGGCGTCGCCTCTTCCCTGAACTCTCGCAGCAGATACCGCTCTCTCTCCTGCGCGGTGCCTCCCTTGCAGTGGGCGGCAAAGAGAAAGTGGGCGGCGATTTGGAGAAAGTAGGGATGGGAGCCAGCGATATCTGGCATCAAGGCCAGTTCGGCCGGCACGAACTGCACGCCGGTTTCTGCCAGAGACTGTTCGACAAGCGCGCGGGCTTCCTCTTCATCGAAGGCGGGCAGGTTGACGTTGGCAAAGATGTTGAAAAAAGGAGAGGCGCGCACTGCATCGGAGTGGCACAGGGTGATCAACTCCTGCCGGCTGGCAGTGATCAAGGCCAGATTGTGATGAATCGCCAGGGCTCGCAGCCCGTAGAAGAAGTCGGTGTCAAAATTGGCGTTCTCGGTGACGTTCTCGAACTCGTCCAACAGCAAAATGAAGTGGAGATATCGCTCGTCGATGAGAGAGAAAAGGTCGTCCAGAGTATAGTTATCGATTTCCTCTTGCCCGACGGCCTGCTCGAACTCGGCCTTGAGTTCCTCGTCCTTCAATTTGCGGGCAACGCGGCGCAAGAGTCGAGACCAGAAGCGCGTTGGCGTCGTCTTTTGATCCACCATCTGCAGATCGACGTAGACGAAGAGATAGCGGTCTGGGGCCAAACCATGGGCCTCTGCGGTGGAGGGGTGCGCGATGTAGTTGAGCAACGACGTCTTGCCCATCCGTCGCTCGCCGACGATGGAGCTGCTTTCGAACTCGGCGTTGAGCAGGCGCGTATAGACCTGTTCCACCTCGGCCTTGCGCCCAAAGAAGCGCGCCGGGGCGGAGATGGGATTGCCATAGGTAAAGGGGTTGGCTGGCATATGTGCTCCTCTTCCAGTGAACTCATCTGAGAAAGTCGGCTAGTCCGCCATTGTCTCCTGCTCCGTTTGCCACCACTTTCCACCGGTACACGTTTCATCCTCACAGTAGAACACAAACGTTCTCTCGGTGCCGTCAAAAGTAATCATCAGCAGCAGCCCCAGCTCAAATTCTTGTATTGCACCGGAACACGCTCGCTCTTTCTCAGTGGCCCAGCCCAGCCTCTCGCGCACTGATTCATTGGTACACCAGAGTTCGCCAAAGCCGCGGACAGGCAGGTAAAGGCCGGTCGCCGGCGGTACCATCGATTCGCAGTCTGGGTGTATATGAGGATCACCTTCCTTCCAGGTACCGTCGTGCAAAGCCCATTCAGAGCCGCTGTACAGGACGATTGTCTGGTTGGTGCCCCCCCTCCAGAGCATCATGCCCCTCTCGAACTCTTGCTTTGCCGCTTCCTCGACTGCCTGGGCTTCACTTCGTGCGCATCCCAATATACCCCGCTCGGCCTGCCAAATGTCGGCGAACGGGCCATCCCCCGGCAGACACTCCGGTGTAGGGCTTGGCGACGGCGTTGGAGTATAGGTGGGAATGGGGGTAGGGGTATGAGTAGGCGGCAGGACGGCAGTTGGAGTAATAGGAGGTTCTTGCGTGGGAAGCGCCGTCGCCACCTCCACGACCTCGGTCTCTTTCAGTGCTATTTCTGTACTGAGTGCTGCCTGCGCGGGATCACCCACAGGTACTTGGGCGATCTGGGTTTTCAAAGCCTCGATGGTGCCGGACATTGCCGTCGCAGCAGCCAGTCTTTCAGCCCTGTCTTTTTCTATATTGTTCCAGACGATGATGGAAAGACCGATCAGCAGAAACAACAAACCTGCCGACACACCGGCCAGGATCACGCGGACCCAGTCTTGTTTGGCGGGCGGAGCCGCCTCTGCAGGGAGGGTGACCTGGCCCTTGACCCACTCCAGGCGCTGGTGCTGCTTGACCCAAAGCCGCATGAGATCCACGGTGAACGTGTAGCCCTCACGGGTGGAGCGCAGCACCTCTCTCACCACCAGTTCTTGCAATGCCCGGCCGACCGCGCGGCGTGAGAGCGCGATCTCTGCGGTGGCGAGGGCGCCTCTCAAGTCGCTCAAGCTGACGGGCCGGTTATCGTCCTTCATAAGCTCGGTCAGCGCCGCCAGAACGACCTTGGCAGCGTCTGAGGCCTCCTCCCAGGTGTATTGGAGGCTGGCCATGCCCTGCTCGACTGCCTCGCTCAGAACCGCCTCGACGTCGGCAGGGGTCACCTCGTCGCCATCGTGGCGAGACCAGCGGGCAAAGAGCCGATTGCACACCAGTTGGGTGTAGTAGGGCTGCCCATAGGTCCCGTCCAGAATTCGCTCCACCGTGCCGGGCGCGCACCGATAATGCTCCTCGACCGGTTTGGTGATGAGCGCCACGGCTGCGTCCCGGTCGAGGAAGCTGATCTTGCGGTATTGGCACAGATTGAACAGGAGAGCATACTCGTGTCGCATCTCCTCCAAGCCGCTGCCGATGGAAAAGACAAAGTTGAGGTGGGGGTGGTATTGGATCAAACTGCGGAGAAAATCAAAGGCGCGTGGTTCCAGCCGCCCGGCTTGTACCTGTTCGTAGAGCCGCGCGGCCTCGTCCAGCATCAGCAGGAGATGTCCATCGCCAAGGGCTTCCAGGGCAGGATCGAGAAAGCATTCGTAGAAGCATCCCTCCGGGTCCTTGGCAAATTCTTCACGTGAGGGGATGTTCAACTTGATCCCCTTCTGCCGGCGCAACACCCGCACGGCCTGGCGGGCGATCCCCCACAGCATCTCCCCCAGTCCGCCCAAGGAGACTGCCTGCAGATCCACGAACACAGGCACGTACTTCGGATCGAGGTGGCGGCCCATCTGGTAGAGAACCGAGGTTTTGCCCGTGCGCCGCCCGCCGTAGAGAACGATGGCGTTGTCCTGGTAGCGCCCCACCAGCGTCTCCCGCACGAAGCGAAACACGTCCTGGCGGCCAAAGAACATCTCCGAGCCGGTGATCGGGTTACCGGCGATGTAGGGATTTGTTGGGTTACTCATGCGATCTCCTCCCGCTTGGCGCTTTGGGACAACAGCGAACTTCCCTCTGCCTGGGGCATCACTCTCCGCTGTCTATCATCCCATCCGGCAGGCTTTGCACCATCTCGCTCACAGGCGCAAAGACGGCGCGCAAGTCCCGGACGGCCGGATCGAGGCCCGCCTCACCCAGCTTTATGTTCACCGGCACCGACATCCGAATGGGCACCGTCTGGTCAACCGGCACGTTCATGCGCACGGGGACGGTCTGGCTGACCGGCACGCTCATGTTCAGACGGATCGGCAGGCGCATACCGATCGGCAGGGCGAGCGAGACCGTCCCATTGA
>CAZWPV010000149.1:0-6616 GCA_964635485.1 uncultured Anaerolineales bacterium | reverse complement strand
CCATCACCATATAGCGACGATCCCCCTCCTGGAAAAGATCGCTCACCCGCACCAGATTGGGATGCTCCAAACGGGCCAGCAGTTCCGCCTCGCGCTTGAAGCAATCCAGAATGCGCTCTCTCTCAGCCGGGGCGATGGCCGACTCTGACATCTCCTTCACGGCGACGATCTTGTCCTGCAGCCGCCGGTCGTGAGCCTTGTAAATGGCCCCCATCCCTCCCTGAGCGATCTTTTCCAAGACGATGTAGCGACTCTTGGCCAGCACCGTGAGCGGGAGCAACTCGCCGGTGCCAAAGCGCCCCGGCTGCATCGACGGCGGGCTGCCAAGCGACGGTGGAGGGGACGGCTCTTGCCTCAGCGGACGGCTGCAGATGCGGCAGAAGCGCGCCCCGGGGCGCATCACCGCACCGCACTGCGGACACCGCTGGCCGGCGGACGCCATCTGTGTAGCCAAAGGAAAACGGCAATTGCAGCAGAAACGGGCATTTGCCCGCACCGATGCCTTGCAGTTGGGACAGACACGGCGAGAGCCACTCGTCGGAGCGGTGGCAGCAAGCCCACCGCTCTGCGGCAGCGCCAGGCCACAGTTCTTGCAAAAGCGCGCCCCCTGGCGCAGCACCACCCCGCAACGAGGGCAAGTCAGCGCAGGGTCAGGCGACAGAGCACACCGACACAGCCGACAAAAGCGCGCCTGCGGGCGATTGAGCGTGCCACACTTCGGACAGGCCTTCATGGGTCTCTACTCTTCTACAACGACAATCTTCCCGGACAGCCTTCCAATCGCCCTCACGTCCACCGATCCCTTCGCCTACCAAAGGCCACCGTTGTTGCCAAAAACGCATCTGCCCCCATCGCAGGGCTGGCCGAACACCCTGCCAGTCAACGGCTGTATTGTACCATCAGGCAGCATAACACACCAGAAGTACGCCGTGCCTCATAAGACGACGGGGACGTTCAGCCGCGCATCCCAGGCACGGCAAAAGGCCCCAACGCTACGTCAGCCTCTGTGTCAGCTTGCGCGTCTCGTAGCGCAGCCGCTTTGTCAGTTGCGGATTGGCCTCGCCGCGCTGCTCCAACTCCTCCGCCTGCCGCTCCACCTCGGCGGCCAGCGTCTCCTCGCCCATGTCCAGCAGCCGGGTGGCGGCAGCCCGCAGCTTGCGCGTCGCCCCGTCCACGTCCCCCGCCTCCAGATCGGCCTGGGCGCGGCGTTGCAGCTTGTAGGCGCTCAGCGCCTCGACGACGTGCATCACCTCGGGCTCCTGATACGCCGCCTGTGCCGAGTCGGCGGTATACTCGACCACCACGTCGGCCCGCGTCTTTAGGCCGGCCGGACCGCCGGCCGGATCGTCGCAGGCCAGGAGCGCCTGGGCCAAGCGGTAGACACCCGGCTGGCGCGGCGGCACGATCATCTCCAGCAGCAGCGCAGGCTCCTCCCCGGCTACCAGATCACCCAGGGAGAAACTATAACTGCCAACGCGAGGAACTCGCGCATCGTCGACCGCTTCCAGCGGCGCGATGGCCGGGCGGACGCGGTAAGCGGCCCGCACCTCAATCCCCTGCGCAGGACGCAGCTTCATCTCCAGGCTGCGGTAGCGCACCGCCTGCGCCCGCTGCAACTCGTGGGCAAAGGCCTCCGGGATCTCCTCGGGGTCCTCCAGCAGGTAGGCCTCGCCGCCGGTCTGATCGGCGATGGGGATCATCAACTCCTCGTTGAACTCGCCCCCCAGGCCCATCGTGCTGATGGGAATGCGGGCCTGCCGGGCGCGCGCGGCGCCGGCGCGGCAATCTTCCTCATCCTGCGTGAAACCGTCGGTGAGCACGAGCATCCGCTCGGCCAGGCCGCCTCCCGCATTCCGCCCCAGCTCCTCGATCCCCAGCGCCATCCCCCGCCCGATGTACGTATCGTCCCCCAGTTGCAACTGATCCAGCCCGCTCACGATATCGAGCAAGCGACGCTTTTCGGCGCCGGAGGTGTTGGGAATGAGCGTGACCGCCTGCCCGGCGAAGGCGATCAGCGTAAAGCGGTCGCTCGAACGAAGCTGCTCGACGGCAGCCTGCAGCGCGTCTCTGACGCGGTCGATCTTGCGCGGCAGGCCGGTGAGCACCTCCCTGGGTATCCCCGACGACTGCCAGGCCGGCACGCCATCCACCAGCACCTCGTGCAGCAACCCCTTGCGCGCCATATCCTCGAACTGGGCCTCCGTGGCCAGGCGAAAGTGCATCGACTCGCTCACGTCGACGACCAGCGCCAGGTCGACCGGCAGCGAACCGGCATCGACGCCTCCACCCACCTCCAGCAGCAGGTAGACCAACCGCGGGCTGTCGGTGACAGGCAGATAGGGGGTATTCACCGTACAAGTCAAGGTCAATGGTTCTGTCATCTCATCCTTTGCCATTCACTTCGAGGAAGTTGCCATGTCCCGCTGGGACACCCTCAATGACGAAAATCTCCCCCTCCCCTTCGCGCGTCGCCGCGCGCCCCCTCCCACCGAGGGAGGGGAGCAATCGGTCCCTCCCCCCATGGCGGGGGAGGTTAGGTGAGGGGGCAGCGCAGCTTATTTTCGAGGCAGACGCTCGATCAATTCGCGTCACTCCGCCCGGCGACAAAAGTCGAGCACGCCGCCCACGCCGCCGCGCCGCTCCAGCGCCAGCATCCTGCGCAGGCCATCCCCGTATAGCCCGTCCTGCTGTTCCATCAGCGCCATCTTTTTGACCGCCCCCAGCGATTGCAGCGTCTTGTACGCCGCCCACTCGGCGAACCCCTCGCGCACGAGCGGGTCGCGGAGGAGCGGGCAGTTCTCCCCCTCCCAGGCGTGGGCCCACTCGTGGGCCGCGACCTGGATGAGGAGGATCTGCGGCAGGCTGGAGAGCAGGTACATCACCCGCCTGTGTCCCTTGCTGGCAAAGAGCCCTACCACCTTGGCCGGATCGGTGTCAGAAACGCCATCGCCCTCCGCCGCCAGCCGCTGCAGATGCTGGTGATCCACCAGCGTGAAATCGGTGCCCACGTTGAGCCCCAGCCCCAGTTGGTCGGTGACGACGCGGGCCACGCGCTCGAAGAGCTCCCGGCCGCGCGCCGGGTCGTAGACGGCGGTCTGGTGGCAGCGCGGGCAGATGCGCCTGCCATCGGGCAGGGCCACGCGGTTATCCCCCATCGGCACGCCGCAGACGTCGCAGTGCGGCGCGCTCTGGTGGCAGCGGCGGCAGACGACGATGGCCTGCTCGTCGGGAGCTCCATCGGCCGCATAGACCCAGCCGCGCCCCCACAAGCGGCGGCCACAGAGGTGGCAGTGTTTGGGAGACTGTCTTTTGCTTATGGAGAGAACTCCTTTACGCTCAATCCGCCGCGTAGCTCCTCGTATAGGCGATAGTTTTGACACCACAGATAGCCACAAGGGCCTATTTGCAACTGGGATGAAACATACCTGTGTCAATCGCGCCTTGACAGAATAGAGAATGGCTTTCCCATTTTTGAGTGGATTGAAGTATACTACACCTAACCCGAATTGCAATTCGCGCCCCACACTGCCGAATAAAATCACCCCTGATCGCGTTAAAGGGGTAGAAAGGACAGCCAACGAGGTGGGCAGACAGCCAGCACTGCCGGAAGAAACCGAACACAAACTGATCGCCCAAGCCCAGGGGGGAGACCGGCGGGCTTTTGGAGAACTGGTTCGCTGCCACCGAGAGGGAATGATCAACGTGGTTTATCGGATGTGTGGGGATGCAAATTTGGCGGAGGACGCGGCGCAAGAGGCCTTTATCCGCGCGTGGAAGCATCTCCCCAACTACCGGCCCAGGTCGCCCTTCCGCAACTGGGTGTACCGCATCGCCACCAACGCAGCCATAGACGTGCTGCGCCGCGAGCGGGAGACGGTGGACGTGGACACCCTGCCGTTACCGAACGCCAGCACGGGGCCGGAGGCTGCGGTGCAAGAAGCGGAACGAAGCGCGCGGGTGAAACAAGCCGTGATCGAGCTGCCAGAAGCCAGCCGCACGGTGCTGGTGTTGCGCGAGTACGAAGGGCTTTCCTACAAAGAGATCGCCGACACGCTGGGCATTCCCATCGGCACGGTGATGTCGCGGCTGAACTATGCCCGCAACCGGCTGCGCGAGTCGCTGGCCCCCTGCTTGGAGGACCTATGAACGGACACGTGACACCCTGGCTAGCAGCATACCACGACGGCGAGCTGAAGGGCCGCCGCCTGCGACAGGTGGAGGCCCATCTGGCGGAATGTGCGGCGTGCCGCGCAGAGCTAGAGGAGCTACAGAAGCTAACCACATTGCTATACGAAAGCCCCGCCGCAGAAGGTCTCCTGCCGGCGGAGCGCTTCGTGGCGCAGGTCGGCCTGCAGCTGGAGCGCCGCCCGACCAAGCCGGCCTGGCAGCGGACGCTGGAAACAGGCTGGCGGCTGGCACCGGCCGGACTGGTCAGCGCGTGGGCCTTCGTCCAGGCGGTCTTTATCGTGGCCGGCGTGGCGCTGATCGTGCTGCAGGTAGGCGGCATCGACGTGCTGGGGCTTTCGACAGTCTCGCACAGCGAGACGTGGCCGACGGCTATCCTGGACTGGCTTGGAGTCGGATTCAGCGACACCACCCTATCCGTTCTGAAAACACTGGACGTGCTGGCCTGGGGTTTGACACTCTACCTCACAGCCACGCTAGCCATCGCCCTGCTTTACTGGAGCTGGCTGGCCAGCCTGTGGGCACGCCACCGACATCAAAAGCTTCAAACACAAACAAGTTAACGTATCGAGGAGGCAAAACAAAATGGATCACATAAAAATACTGAAACGAGCGTTCAAAATCACGTGGGACTATAAAGTGCTGTGGATCTTTGGCATCATCCTGGCGCTGACCGTGGCCAGCGGAGGCAATCCCAACAATCCTAGCAGCCCTGACAATCAGGTGCAGTACGTCGAAGAAGAGGGCGCAGAAATACCAGAAACCATCAAACTCCCCGGCGGCAGAGAAATAGACATACCGCAGACCCCCGAGGAACTAGAAGCTATGAGGGGCATCCTGCTCACCATCAGCGCTGCATTTCTCGTGGTATGTGGGGTATGCTGCTGCCTGTTCCTCGCCTGGATCGTCGTGTGGACAGTGCTGCGCTGGGTCGCAGAGACGGCGCTGATCCGCATGGTGGACGACTATGAAGAGACCGGCGAGAAACGCAGCATCCGCGAGGGATTCAGGATGGGCTGGTCGCGCGCGTCACTCTGGCTCTTCCTGATCGACCTGCTGTTCAAATTGGCCGGCGTGGTCGCCTTCATCCTGGTGCTCATCCTGATGGCTGCGCCTGTCGGGCTAGCGGTCTGGATGTTCTCGCAAGGGGTGATCGTCCTCGGCATCATCAGTGCCGTCGCTGCCGCAGGGGTATTCTTCCTGTACATCTTCCTCGCCACCATCGCCGGCCTGGCCGTCGAGTTCGTCAAGCCCTTCTTCTATCGCGCGTGCGTGCTGGAGGACCTGGGCGTGGGCGAGGCGCTCCTACGAGGTCTCGACGTCGTAAAGCGGCACTTTGCCTGGGACGTGGTGATCATGTGGCTGCTCGTCGTCGGCCTGAACATCGCCTGGATCATCGCGTCGCTCATCGTCGGGTTTGTGCTGTTCTTCGTGGCGCTCTTTGTGGCGGCCATTCCATTCCTCGTGGTGTTCGGCCTGGTGAGCCTGATATCCCACTGGATCGTCGGTCTGATCGTGGGCGGTCTAGTTGGCGGCCTGATCCTCTTCGTCCTGCTGTGGGTGCCGACGACGTTCCTACAAGGATTGTGGATGACGTTCCTCTCCACCCTGTGGACACTGACCTACCGCGAGCTGCTGGCCCTGGAAGGCCTGAAAGAAGAAGATTTAGAGCCGTGGGAGGAACCCGACTCTCACGAGCTCCACTGATAGCCACCCGGCAAGCAGAGACGGCCCCCACCCTGGGGGCCGTTTTCATTTTGGACAGACCTCCGAGGTTTCCAGGCGACTGCAGGTCGCACAACCTCGGAGGTCTTGACTTTTCAAAGCAAAGAGTTTGTAGCATAATTGGAACGGAACGCGGAGGAACGCGGATAAACGCAGAGCAAAAAGATTCGCAGTCAATCAACGATAGGAGGTTACGCTTTGGACTATACCTACACACAGATCGCCAAGATGATCGATCACTCGCTGCTGAACCCGACGCTGACCGTCGAGGAACTGGAGCGCGGCTTGCAGGTCGCGCTGGATTACGACGTGGCCAGCGTGTGCATCATGCCGTATTATTTGAAGCGCTGCGCCGAGGCGCTGGCGGGCTCTACCGTCAAAGCCAGCACGACCATCGGCTTCCCGCACGGCGGGCACACCACGGCGGTCAAGGTAGCCGAGGCAGAGCGCGCCCTGGTCGATGGCGGCGAGGAACTGGACATGGTGGTCAACATCAGCCGGGTGCTCAGCGGCGATTGGGACACCGTGCGCGAGGACATCCGGGCCGTGATCGACGTCACCCACGCGGCAGGCCAAAAGGTCAAGGTCATTTTCGAGAACTGCTACCTGGACGACGCGCAAAAGATCAGGCTGTGCGCTCTCTGCGGCGAACTGGGCGCCGACTGGGTCAAGACCTCGACCGGGTACGGCACCGGCGGCGCGACGG
>CAZWPV010000148.1:3648-6623 GCA_964635485.1 uncultured Anaerolineales bacterium | reverse complement strand
CAAGCTGACGCCTCTGGGCAGGTTCGGACAGCCCCAGGACGTGGCCAACGCCGTGGCCTTCCTGGCCTCCGACGAGGCCTCGTTCATCACCGGCGAGGTCCTGAAGGTGGACGGCGGCATGGTGATGTAAAGATTTCACGAGTCGTTAAGACTAGAAGTCCAGGGGGCAAGAGATGGAAACTCAACCTAAAATCGGCAGAATCACGATTTCGCCAGAAGTGCTAGAGACCATTGCCCGTTTGACGGCCCTGGCCGTGCCGGGCGTTGTTCGCTTGACGACGCCACCCGGCATGCAGCGACTCTTGGGACAAGACGGCGTAAAGATACAGATCGTACAAGACCGCGTGCTCGTAGACGTGTACGTCGTGACCGGGCCAGAGATCAACATGCTCAACATCGGACGCCAGATTCAAACCGAGGTCACCCGCGCGATTCAGGACATGGTCGGCATGGAGATCGAGTCAGTCAACGTGCACATCGAAGACGTAACTCACTCCATCGCCGGCACACAACAACCTTCTGCCAGGTGAACAGCCAGATGCAATCGGGAGGTTTGCAACTGTGAAGGCCCGCCATCAAGCTCGCATCGCCGCGCTCCAGGTGCTATATGAGATTGACTGCGCAGGCCACGCCCCTGAGCTCGTACTGGAGCAGCGGCTGGCCGAAGCCCAACTACCCAAGGCTGCCGAGACGTTTGTCCAACACCTGGTCAGCGGCACACTCCAACATCAAGACGTGCTTGATCTCTTCATCCACCGCCACGCTCCCGAGTGGCCCCTGGAGCAGATGGCCTACATTGATCGCAACATCCTGCGCATAGCGATCTTTGAGTTCGCCGTAGACGGCCAGACGCCAATCAAGGTGGCCATAAACGAGGCCGTCGAATTGGCCAAGGCGTTCGGCTCCGATAGTGCACCACGCTTCGTGAACGGCGTGCTGGGAACGCTGGTGGATTACAAGGCATCTATCGCCCAGTCTGCGAGAGAAAAGTCGAGAGGGAAAAGCGGTGAATAGTTTTTTTGGCATTGGAACCGGGGAGTTGATGGTCATCATCGCCATCGCCATTCTGGTGATCGGCCCCAAGCGCTTGCTGGAGATTGCACAGACACTGGGCCGCCTCACCCGGCGAGGCCGCCAGATCTGGAACGAGGTGATGAAGACCATCCAGGCTGAGTTGCAGGAGACCAAAGAGGCCGTCGAACAGATTGCGGAGGGCAGCAGTGACTTGACTGCCGAAATCAAAGCCACGGAACGCGAGGCGGGCGAGGCGATAGGGGGCATCAAGGGAGGCGGCAAGGCTCGCTCCGTCGACATGCAGACCGAACTGAAGGCCCTTGGGCAAGAAACGCAACAAGTCATGAAAGAGGTCACCACAGGATTCTCGAGCCTGGTTATGGGTGAGTCGGAGACAGAGGAAGAACAGGATGAAGAGGCAGAAAAGGCAATCGAAGAATAACGGGGGCGAGATGTCGCTTCTCGAACACCTGGACGAGTTGCGTCGACGCTTTGTCGTCGTCGTCATCGCCCTGCTCGTCGGCACGCTCATCGGTGCGATCTTTACCCAGCCAGCCCTGCTCACACTGACCGGGCCAGCCGAAGCGGCGGAGGTCGAACTCCAGTTTATCACCCCCACCGAAGCCCCCGCGACGTTCTTCAAGGTGGCCTTTGTGATCGGCGTCGTGGTCGCTATGCCGGTCATTCTGCACCAAGTGTTCATGTACCTCAGACCCGGATTGCTGCCTAACGAACGTATCTACATCGTGATTGGCATACCCTTTGCTTCGCTGAGTTTCGCGGCAGGCGTGGCCTTTGCCGCCTTTGTCGCTTTGCCCAACGCGGTGGAATTCCTCGGCGGTTTCATGGCCGAAGTCGCCGAGCATCGCTACTCGGCCGATTTCTATTTGACCTTCGTCGGCAACGTGATGCTCTGGTCGGGCCTCGTCTTTGAGACGCCGCTGGTGATGTTCATCCTGGCCAGGCTGGGCATCGTCTCGCCCGAGTCCTTTGCCAAAGTGCGGCGCTTTGTCATCGTCGGAGCCGCCATCGGGGCCGCCATCATCACCCCCACCCCCGACCCCCTCAATATGCTGCTGATTATGGGGCCGTTCATGCTGCTGTACGAATTCGGCATTCTGCTGGCTAGGCTGGCACAGATCGGCAGAAAGAGGGCAGATCAAGCATCCTAGTTCGATTTTGCACAATTTTCCTGTTTCCTGTATAATCTCTACAGATTGTACGCCTTCACAAGAAGTATTCACCAACAAACTCTTTATGAAAGGAGCAACCTAAATGGACAAGAAAACTGGCATGATCGTCTCGATTGTTGGATCGGTAGTGGCCCTTTGTCTCGCCGTGGGCTGCTGCAGTTCAGGCGGTTACTTGGGCCTCGGCAGCGACTCGCCCAACTGGCTATACCTTATACTTGGCGTTTGCCTGGGGCTCGTACCCATCATCGGGGCCGTATTGCTGTGGGTCTTTTTGGTGATCCGGGCCAAGGATGAAGGGGCCGCTGAGGTTATGCCCCCAATGGACATATAGGCAAAAGCTGCCGCGCTACCTGCGTGCCCGTTGCACGCAGCGTCGTCCTGGGCATTGCCGGACGCGCTTTGCGTATCCCAGCGCCCGCTTCCGTGACTACCTGAATCGCCGAGGGCTGTGCGTGGATGACCTCCATCACAAGCTGCTGGCGTTCGCCAGCAGCGCCCTGGCGCTCACATGCCAATCTATCGTGAGCCAGAGACCTGGCTTGTCGCCTCTGAGCAAGCGAGGTAAAAAGCAGCACATGCGTACTGACGGTAAGAGCCGACTCCCGCGTAGGAGAGTCGGCTCTCGTCTATTGAGAAGCCCGCAACACCAGCGGCAGGTAGGTATCGTAAAAGCGCTCAAATCTTTTGACGTGCACAATCAGGACTTTATCATTTCGCCCGTTTGGTATACAATGCACCTGTGAAACGCGACCGCCACTATTGGATGCG
>CAZWPV010000148.1:0-3638 GCA_964635485.1 uncultured Anaerolineales bacterium | reverse complement strand
GGGTGACCGCCTACGTCGGGACCGCGGTGTTGAGCGGCGCCATCTACGCCTACGCCCTCACCCATCCCGGCTGCGGGGATACAGGCGCCACGCCAGCCGACGTAGGGATCGAAGGCGCTCAGGACATAGCCTATCCCTCTCACGATGAAATGACTCTACAAGCCTGGTACCTCCCCCCGCAAAACGGCGTCGTCATTATCCTGCTGCCGGGCCTGGGCGGCGGACGGGACGGCATGCTGCGCGAGGGCGCCATCCTGGCCCGCCACGGCTACGGGTTGCTGATGACCGAGACGCGCTCCTGCGCCCGCCCTGACGGCCAGACCACGCTGGGCTACCACGAAGCGGAGGATTTGAAGGAGGCGGTGACCTGGGTGCTCGACCGGCCGGGCGTGGAACAAGTGGGGGTGCTGGGTTACTCGCTGGGCGGGATCACGGCCACGCTAGGCGCGGCGGAGGACGAGCGCATCGAGGCAGTGGCGGCCGAGGGCGGCTTTTACGACCTGGCCGCCGACGTCACCAACGAGGGCAACCCCAACACGCTGTGGGAGGCGATCCTGTTCCAGTCGATCCTCGTCTGCTTCCGGCTAGAGACGGGCGTGAACGCCCATGACGTCAGCCCCATCTCTGTCATCGACCGCATCAGCCCCCGCCCGCTGCTGTTGATCTATGGCGAGCTGGAAGCTGGGGAGACGCACCCACAGGAGCAACTGGCGCGAGCGGGAGAGCCAAAGGACCTGTGGATCGTCCCCGGCGCGTGGCACGGCGGCTACCTGGACGTCGCCGCCGAAGAGTGGGAGCGGCGAGTGGCGGCGTTTTTCGGTAGCGCGTTTGCGGTGGGCGACTAACCTCATCCACCACTATTTTCACTCCAAGACGCAAAGGCGGGCACGCCCGAACGCCAAGTCTTATCCGGTTTTTCTTTGCGCCCTTCGCGCCTTTGCAGTAAGATTGGATTTGAAATGGACCTGATCATCGTCGAATCACCGACCAAGGCCAAGGCTCTGCGCGGATTCCTGGGGCGCGGCTACCGCGTGCTGGCCTCGATGGGCCACGTGCGCGATCTACCGCCCAAACAGTTGGGCGTGGATGTGGCGCGCAACTTTCGCCCCACCTACCACCAGCGCAAGGGGGCCCGCAAGACCATCGCGCGCCTGCGAGAGGGCGCTGAGGACGCCACCACGGTCATCCTGGCTACCGACCCCGACCGCGAGGGTGAGGCCATCGCCTGGCACGTGACCCAGGCGATCAAGGCCGCGCTCAAGGGCAAGCCCCTGCGCCGGGTCACCTTCCACGAGATCACGCCCCAGGCAGTCAAGGCCGCCCTCGCCGACCCCGGCGAACTGGATATGGACATGGTGAACGCCCAGCAGGCCCGCCGCGTGCTGGATCGCCTGGTCGGCTACCAGGTCAGCCCGGTGCTGTGGAAGGCCATCCGCGGGCGCAAGGGGCTTTCTGCCGGGCGGGTGCAGACGGTGGCGCTGCGCCTGGTCGTCGAGCGGGACCGCGAGATCGAGGCGTTCGTGCCGCAAGAATATTGGACGCTGGACGCGGAGCTATCGAAGGCGGACGACGAGAAGCATCGCTTCCGCGCCCGCCTGTTCCGTATCGGCAAACAAAAGCCCAATCTCAAAACCGAGGCCGATGCGCTCACCATCGTCGAAGCGCTGGAGGGGGCTGACTGGCGCGTGCTCAAGGTCAAGAAGCAGCGCAAGACGCGCCGCCCCTACCCACCCTATACCACCAGCACGCTCCAGCAGGACGGGGCCAACCGCCTCGGCTGGCCGGCGGCCAAGACGATGCGCGTCGCCCAGGAGCTCTACGAGGGCGTCGCCCTGCCCGGCGAGGGCACCGTGGGCCTGATCACCTACATGCGCACCGACTCGACCCACGTAGCCGAGCCGGCCCAGCAGGAAGCACGCCAGATCATCGCCTGCTTCTGGGGGGAGGAATACCTACCGGAGAAGCCGCCCAACTACAAGACCAAGGCCAAAGTGGCCCAGGAGGCCCACGAGGCGATCCGCCCCACCTCATCTCGGCGCACGCCCAAAGACCTGCGCCTCCATCTCAACCCCGACCAAGCCAAGCTGTACGAGCTGATCTGGCGGCGCTTTATCGCCAGCCAGATGAAGCCCGCGATCTACAACGTGACCACGGTCGATGTCGCCACCGCGCGCGACGGGAAGGATCTCCCCTACCTGTTCCGCGCCAGCGGGCGGGAGCTGCTCTTCGAGGGCTTCCTGAAGGTGTACGAGGTGCGGGATAAAAAGCCTTCAGAGGAAGAGGGAGCCGCCGACCAGACGCTCCCGCCGCTGAGCGATGGCGAGCCGCTGGTGCTGCACGGCCTATACCCCGAGCAGCACTTTACCAAGCCGCCGCCCCACTTTACCGAGGCCAGCCTGATCAAGGAGATGGAGAGGCAGGGCATCGGGCGACCCAGCACCTATGCCGCGATCGTGCGCACCATCCTGCAGCGGGAGTACGTGGAGCGCCAGAATAAGTCGCTGCTGGCAACCAAACTGGGCTTTATGGTGTGCGACTTTTTGGTCGCCCAGTTCCCCGATCTGTTCGCCGTGGGTTTTACGGCCAAGATGGAGGATGGCCTGGACGGCATCGCCCGTGGGGAGCGCGGCTGGGTGGAGACGCTGCAGGCGTTCTACACCCCCTTCTCCGAGGCGCTGGAAAAAGCGCAAGAGACCGCCCAAACACAGACCATAAGCGCGCCCGCAGGCAAGCGCAAGGCCACACCCACCGGCGAGACGTGCCCGGAGTGCGGCGGCGCGGTGCTGCTGCGCCAGGGAAAGTATGGCCGCTTCCGCGCCTGCGCCAACTTTCCCAAGTGCAAGTGGAAAGCGCCCATCGTGGTCGGCACGTGCCCCAAATGCGGGGGCGATCTGGTAGAGCACAAAGGGAAACGCGGCGTGTTCTGGGGATGCGCCAACTATCCCACCTGCACGCACACCCAGGAGCCAAGCAAGGCCGAAGAACGAGGAACACAGTGAGCAAACCATCGGCAATGATCATCGACGATCACGGCGATTCGGCCATCATCTTCTCAGAGGCGATGAGGTTAGCCGGGTTCGCCATCGAGATCATTGTCTCCGGCGACGAGGCGCTCGCGCGCCTGGAGGAGGTGACGCCGGACGTGGTCGTCCTGGATATCTGCCTGCCGCGCGTGGCCGGGACGGAAATCCTGCGCCGCATCCGCATCGACCGGCGGCTGGCCGGGGCCTACGTCATCGTCGTCACCGCCGACCCGCTCAGCGCCGACACCGTGCGGCAGTTGGCCGACCAAGTGCTCGTCAAGCCCATCGGCTTCCGCTGGCTGCGCGACCTGGCCACGGAGTTGGCCGAGAGAGGCGATTCGTAAAGACTATTTCCTGAGCGCTAGAAACAGTCCCACTGCGATTGCAGCAACTCCCGCAACGGAGCCGATGATTTGCTTGTATCCAAACACGGGTGATCCCCCGATACCGACAAGGTCGGCTATCAGAGACAGGATCAGGACAAGTAGCCCAACTACAAGCAGGGCGATGCCCGCTATCTTTTTTCCTCCCATTTCATCACTCCTTTCGTTAGAGTGCTTTTCCACTGCTTTCCCACCGCCCAGTATAGCCCCATCCCACATAGAAGTCAAAAAC
>CAZWPV010000147.1:0-6637 GCA_964635485.1 uncultured Anaerolineales bacterium | reverse complement strand
CGGATGGAGCCCTCGCCCAGCTTGACCTCGCCCCAGTCGCGGCCCTGCTCGCGCAGGATGGCCTCGGTGCGCTGTTTCATCGCGTGTGCGCTGGCGCGGATCGCCTCAGCGCCGGAGCCGAACAGCAGTGGCTCCGCCCGGCGCAGGAATGCCTCGCCGACCGCCGCATCGCCGGCGACGACGCGCGCCTTGAGCAGCGCCTGCTTCTCCCACTGGCGCGCGTGCTCCTCCAGATAGGCGACGTGGCCGTCGATGGATGTGACCAGCGGGCCGACCCGGCCCCACGGGCGCAGCCGCATGTCCACCCGGTAGAGGAATCCCTCCGCCGTCACGCGCGTCAACCCCTCGATCAGCCGCTCGCTCAACCGCCGGTAGCTGCCCACGCTACGCGTGGGTTCGCCCACGTCCGCCGCGGCGACGAACACCAGGTCGATGTCAGAGCTATAGTTCAGCTCCTGCCCGCCCAGTTTACCCATCGCGATGACGGCAAAGCCATCCGCCGGCGTTTGCGATTGATCGGAGGCGATTTCGAGACAGGCGCGCACGAGGCTGTCGGCCAGGTTGGAGAGTTGGGCCGTCACCGCCGACAGGTTGAACAGGCCCAGTAGATCGCACGCGCCGATGCGCAGCAGTTCCCAGCGCTGGAAGCGCCGCAGTCCATCGAGTTGTAGGGCGGACTGGCGTTCTGCCCCGCTGCGCACCACCTGCGTCTCTGCGTAGAACTCGGCCGCGCTCCTGTGCTGAGCGAGCCCCTGCAGCGCCATCAAGCGCTCAAAGTACTCGGGGTTGTGCAGCAGGATCTCGGTGAGGAACTGGCTGCCGGCGAACAGCGTCACCAGGATCTCGATGGCGCGCGGGTTGCTCGCCAGGTAGTCGAACGTGGCCGCTTTGTCTGCGGCGCTGTGGGTGAAGCGCTCCAGGTTGACTAGCACTCGGTCGGGATCGGCCGCGTTGGAGAGCGTCACCAGGAGGTGGGGGAGGAGGCGGGACAGCGCCTGCCGGGCCTGCGATTGATCGGCCAGGCGCGGCAGGCAGCGGTAGGCGGCGCGCCAGTCGGTGAATCCGGCGGGGGAGAGCAGCGCTTTTGCGTCGACGTCGCTCAGTTGCCCGTCTAGGAGATCGCGACAGTGGTCAGTGGTTGGTCGAATCATTGCCTATGCACGCGGCGTGAGATACGACCATTATAGAGACCTACCTTGTCAATGTCAATTCCTGAATGAGTGGGGGTTGCAGCAGGCGCGCTCGGGATCGGGGAATCGGACACGTGCCCGATTCCGAACTGAGCGGAGGGCGCGATTGAGGAAGTTTTTTGGTGCAGGGGTCGACTCTTTGGGTTTCTGAGTCGGGTGTGGTGGGTGGGTCGGGTGTGGTTTCTGGGTTGGTTCTGGTGGATCGGTAGGTGGCGGCGGCTCGGTTGGCCTTGATGGGCTGGTGGGTTGTGGTGTATCCGTTGGATTGGGTGTGATGGTTGGTTCTGGTGTCGGTGTTGGCTTGGGTGTTATCGTCGGATTGGGTGTCTCTGTTGGCTCTGGGGTTTCCGTCGGTTCGACCTTTTCTGTAGATCTCGGTGTCGCGGTCTGTGTGGGTGGCTGTGGCGTACTGGTTGGGCTGGCAGGCGTTGACGTCTCGGATAAGGTGGAGGCAGGTGCGTGCCCGGGCTCGGCTTCCGCCGTCTGCCCGGCCGGTACGGAGATGGTGACGCCCTCGGCTGTCACGTCCACGGTTCCCTCGGTCACTTCCACGCGAGTCGTACCATCGGGCTCGACGCCCAGGGCGAACTCGGTCCCGCGCACGGCTACGACCAATGCGGGGGTCTCGATCTCGAAGCGGGCATCCGAATCGGGCAGCGGCTGCACGCGACTGTGCGATTGCCCTACTTCTTGTCGCAGGGCGATGGTCTTGCCGCTGCCGTTCTGTTGGGCATCCAGCTTGACGACGGCGACTTCCGTATTGGCCTCCAAGGCGGTCGTGCTCCCATCGAAAAAGACCAGCGTAGCGCCCGCCAGCGGGCCGGTGCGGACGCGGTCTCCTGCTTTCACATTTGTGCCAGTGGACGCTGGTTGCCAGGCCTTGCTGCCCGCAGGCTGAAATTCCACCGGGCCGCTCACCTGCTCCAAGGCAGCTAACTGGGCGATTCGTGTCTCGGGTTGAGGCCGAAGGAGAAGAACCCCGGCGATGAGGAGGGTGATGACCGCAGCAACCGCCATAGCCCATCGAAGGGCAGGGGCGCGCCGCGGTGCGACGAACATGCTGGTGATCTGCCTTGCGTAGCGCTGGAGTAAACGGGGGCTGGCCGACTGGCGGCGCTTTTCCGCCAGCGCTGCCAACACGCGTTGCTTTCCGGCGGCGAAAGCCTGAGCGCTCGCCCTCGGCTTGGGGGCTTGAGACACCACGAGAGCGATCTCTAGGAGGGGGCGCAGTTCAGCGGCATGCCTGGAGTGGCGCGCTAGGCATTCCTCAATAGTCGCTTGCTCTGTCTCCAGGCAGGCTAGACTTTCATTCAGTGCTTCGTTCAGCGTTCTTGGCATCTATTCATCTTTCGCGACGAAACACCCCACGCCACGCGAGCACGTCGCCAGATACCTGGTCGGTGATAGGTGGGGCGGAGTCGTTTTAGTTCAAGTTGCCCGCGATGTCCGGGTCTCCCTGCCACGTATTGAGCAATAGCGTCACGGCTTGGCACAGGCTTTCTTTGCACAGCCAAGCGGTTACTTCTTTCTTCGTCGGCAATCGCCCATTCCAGCCTTTGCCCAAGGCGCGTTCGGCTACGAAAGCCAGAAACCGGTCTCGCCAGGGGTCTGTCAGGGAGAACAGATTCTCGGTAACTAGTTCCGCGCTGCTTTCTGTTACAAATGTATGGTTTTCCATCATGCCTTCCCCTTGCGTTTCTTCCCGCTTGTTTAACGAAAAAGGGGTGGCAGAGATACGGACGGAAAACCTCGAAATTCGTGTGTTCAGATTTGCTCATCTTGCTCCATGATGCGCCGCAGTGAGGCCAGCGCTCGGTGTTGCAGCGCCTTGGTCGCGTTTGCCGACTTGTTCAGTATGGCGGCCGTCGTCGCGTTATCCAGTCCTTCGACGAATCTGAGGAGGATGACCTGGCGTTGATCTTCGGTCAGGTGGGTGATGGCGACGATCAGGCGGCGCTGGGTCAGTCTGTCCTGTAAGCGCTCTTCGACGTCAACCACATCGGCGGCTAGCTGCTTGTCCATTGGTAGGGGTTGGGACTTATTGGCGCGCCGGCGGTGATCGGTGACCAGGTTGCGGGCGATGGTATAGAGCCAGGCAAGCAACGGGCGACCCCGGTAGGTGAAGCGGTCGATCTTTTCGACCAGGCGCACAAAGACCTCGCTGGTCAGGTCTTCGGCCGTGGTGGCGTCGCCTACTTGGTAGAAGACGTAGCGGTAGATGGCGGGTTGGCACCGTTCGTAGATTTCGGCGAAGGCTGCCGGATCTCCCCGCTTGGCCTGCTGGATTAGCTTGGCCTCATCGTCAGACATACCATCGTCTCCGCTGTGCAATCGTATTATAGCATGACAGCGGTCTTGATGTGGAACGTGTTCACTTCACTTTGGGTCGCACGATGCGGTTTCATCACCAACAGGCCGTCTCGTCGTTCGACGACCATCGCAAAATCAAACCGGTCTACGTCGACGCAGCACTCGATATCTTGCCACGGGAACTGGGGCTTTTCCGGATCGGAAAATAGGTGACGGCTTGTTCGACACTCCTTCACCCGCGTGGTATACGGTTTGGGGTCGGGCCGCTCACTGGCCAGGAGCGCTTCCAGGTACTCGGCGCACGCCAGGTCCTCGTCCCCGCGGCCATCGGGCCCTAGCCCTGCAACCACGAACGTCACCAGGTCGGGCGACACCCCGCGGATGTAATCGACCGTGGCCTGGGCGCAGCAGAAGCTGCTGGTCAGCAGAAGATCGGCTTTGTGGCTGTTGACCACCCCCTGGGTCCCGGTGCTCGTGCGTTGGATGAGGCGGTGTCCTGATAGGTCCACATCTAGCAGAGCGGATGGGGAATTCCCAAAGTCAAACCCCGCCGGCGGGAGACCTCTGATCTCCCCCATAACCAGGGCGCCGGGAAACTGCTCGCGCAGGGCAAAGGCCTCCTCGACCGCGTTGACCAGGATGATCTCTTCTGCCCCTGCGGCAAAGGCAAAAGCGGCTGTGGTAAAGGCGCGGATCACGTCGATGACCACGACCACGCCGGTTGCTTCGGCGCAGGTTTGTAGAGATGCCTGTCTAAATCGCACTTTTCCCCGGCGCTACCTGCGCGCTCGGCACATTTTGTGCCGCCGGCACTTGTTGTGCTGTCGGCACTTCCTGTGCTGCCTCTGCCGCCTCCTCCTGTCCCTCGGTCACGGGGTAGAGCTTCTCCGGGTCATCGATGTGGTCGATGAAGAGCACGCCGTCGCAGTGGTCGATCTCGTGCTGAAAGACGCGCGCCAGCAGGTCTTGGGCCTTGACGCGCACCCGCTTGCCGCGGCGATCCAGCCCCTTGACGGTGACGGCGCAGCAGCGCTCGACCTCGCCCACCAGACCGGGGATGGATAGGCAACCCTCGATACCTTCCTCGGTCTCGCGGGACCTGCGTGCCAGTTGTGGGTTGATGACGGCAAAGAGCCGGCCCGCGTTGGGGTCGGGCTCCTCCTCGTCCTCATCGGCTTCTGGCAGTTGCACGATGATAACGCGCTGCGGCACGCCGACCTGGATAGCGGCCAGGCCGATGCCGTTTGCCTCGTGCATCGTTTCGACCATGTCGTCGATGAGGCGCTGCACGTCATCGCTTACATTCTTCACGCGACGCGATTTCTTGCGCAGCGTTGGATCATCGTAAACCACGATTTCACGTGTGGGCATGGGTTTGGGATTCATCTTCTTCTTGAGGTAGTGATGGCTTGTGTTTTTTCGATTCGTGGATGTGGTCGTAGACGGAGAACCACTCCAGCAGTTCGTCCCGGCGGCGTTGGGCTTCCTCTTGCAGTTTTTGTTTCCTGCACGCCTCCACGTGGCGGGCTATCTCGGCCCGCACGCCGTTTGGATCTTGGACCAGGTCGAAGGTGAAGGGCTCTTCGCCTGCGGTTTCGATCTTGACTGAACCGTAATTCAAAATTCGGGCCGCGAGGCCGGGTATCGACACGACGATGTTCTCCACCCTTTCCAGATCGGCTTCTCGTCGCTCCTCTCGCCCGAAGAAGGGCCGTTTCTCGATGTCGATGATGCGCGTCGACGTTACGTGGTAGGTGTCGTTCTGCCAGTCAGCGAACTGCCAGACCCACCAGATCACGGGGAATATCAGGAATACTCCGTAGCCGATCAGAATCGGCGCCAGGCTAAGGTCATTGAGCGCCGACACGTAGGTCAGGATGACCGCCAGAACGGTAGCGCCTAAAATCAGGCCGCTGGGGGGCAGGATAGGCCCGATCAGAGCGATCCAGTGTTTGCGCCAGGTGATGGTGTCCCCCTCTTCGTGGCGCAGCGGGGGCAAGATGCCGGCGGCGGTGTGCAGCCACGTGAACAACCCCAAGCCTTGGTCTTGATCCTGAGGAGGGGAAGGCGGCGGGGCCACCCGCACCGGTGGGTCCTGTAGGTCGAACCGGGTTTGCAGCGCGTCGCGGATGGCGACCCGCGCCTCGGCTCTGGCCCACGCCTGCGCGCGTTCTTTTTGCTCAAAGATCACGTTCTTGATTCTCTCGGGGTCTGGAATCTGGATAAAGACCACCAGTTGGCGCCTGGCGGCCGTGTCGATGATCAAGTCGCCAAATTTCAGCAGTTGGGCCAACCGCCCTTCTATTACCAATTGGATATCCTGGATGTCGAGCAGAGAGGCCTCGCTTGTATTTTCACGCCCAAAGGGGGAGCGCTCTTGTTGGATGACGCGCTTGTTCGTCACGAGGTAGCGATCGTTACAGTAGTCTGTGACCCTGTACCAGATGATCAAGATCTGGGGCAGGATCAAGATCGCGCCGATAAGCAGGATCGCGATCCAGGGTAATGCCGAGATGACCCCTGTCAGGACTCCGAGGACCAAGGCGACCAAGACCAGCAGGATTAACAAGCCGGGGAGGACGAGTTGCTGCTGCAATATCACCGGGTGTTTATGCAGTTGCTCTAAGATGGTCTCGTCCGAGAATTGACCGGGGATGCGCGTAGCGTGTCGCCTCTTGATCACCTCAGGCTGCATTTGCAACCCTCGGAGTATCGATGGCTGCTCTTTCAGTAGCGCCTCGAACTCGTCCTTGTCCAGGGATAGCACGATGGCGGTTTGGACTACCTCGACGGTGGCGTCGTGGGGTTCCCCTACCAGTAGGGAGGTCTCGCCGACAAAGTCACCTGGTTCGAGATCGGTGATTTGCTGCGAGATACCCTGTGGATCGACGCGGGAGATGCGCAATTTGCCGCTTTTGACGTAGTAGGCCTCACGGCCCGGTCGCGCCTGGGCAAAGATCTCGCGCCCGGTCTGATACTCGTGAGGTTCGAACAGATCCGCCACCATCCGGCGCTCTTTCCGGCTGAGCTCTGCGAACAGGTGAATCTGCTCGAGCTCGTCGGGCCTGACCTCCGGCATCCTGAGCTGCAGCGCCTCGAGCAGCGAGGGGCGGCTATCGATGAATCTGAAGAGGTCG
>CAZWPV010000146.1:0-6644 GCA_964635485.1 uncultured Anaerolineales bacterium | reverse complement strand
AGCTCGCCGGATCGTTAGAACCCCCGGCCTTTAGGCCTGGGGAGTCGTCAGTTGCTACAATGTGCCGGATTGCAATAGACCTTGACCTCGCCTGCCTCGAACGCCAGCGGCCAGGTTTCGACCTGAGCCAGCCAGTCGCGTGTGCAGGGTACGTTCCACACGGCCCAATTGTGCCACAGCTTGTCGACCACCACAAACCGGGCGCGTGTCCAATCGACGTCGAAGGCGAAGCGGTCCTGGGGAATGCCGGCGGGTAGATCGGGCGTCGGGCAGCCGGTCGTAGTGGCCGCCAGCTGCACGTCGGCCGTGTTTGCATCCAGCATCCAAGCCAGGCTGGGCCACGCGATCACCAAGTCTCCTTGATCGGTGTGATTGTTTAGGAACGTCGCCGTCTGCCGGGCGTGGGTGGGATCGATCAGGAACGGGTCGATCTGCGTGGCAAAGCCATTGTGCACGTGCCCCACGGTGAACGCCAGCGACGTCACGAACGGCGTGGCGACGATCAGCGATAGCAGGACGCTGACGACAACAGTTGAGCCTTTGACCCACACGCTGGCCGGGTTTCCCAACCGCAAGCCGCGCGATTTGAAAATTGCGGCTATATCGTTGCCGATGTTAATGGTTCGCCAAACGTGAGGGACGCCGTATCGGAGCAGGGCTCCCAGGCCCAACCCCACGAGCGGCAGCAGCGGGATCGTGTAGTAAAACCCCAGGTTATACAGCGCCGTCGTGCGTCCCAGGATGAAAATGGGGAGCAGGAAGAACAGCAAACTCAGTCGGCGCAACCGGACCGGGCGCAGTAGAAGTAGCCCGACCATTCCCAACGCGATCCAGGCATCTTGCAAAAGCAGGGTGGCATAATTGGTCGCCAGCGTGTTCACCTGGTCGATCGGCGACAGCTTGCCCAGCCGGAACAGCGTAAAGTTGAGATCGAACAGGAACGCCTGTGGGGCCTGGACGAGCATCACGGCGGCGTACAGGCCGAACGGCAGCAGCGCCAGTCCCAGGCTCCATACCAGGTCGCGCCAGTTGCACTTCAGGACGACCAACGCCAGCGGCGCGACCAGGGCGAACATCCACAGGTCGGAGACGCCGCCCAGGCCGATGGCGGCAGCAGCCAGCGCCAGCCAGCGACGGCGGGCGGAGGCCAGGTACTCCCAGCAGCCTAGAATCGCCAGCAGCACCAGCGGCGTGAGCAGGTTATAGCTGAATCCGAAGCGGCTGTAGACCACGGCCTGGGGATAGATGGCCAGCATCAGGGCCGAGAGCGGGGCCAGGCTATCCGGACGGCCTGGTTGGGCCCGGCGCACGACCAGGTACAGTAACCCCACCGTGGCGGTTCCCAGTGCGCCGGTGAAGGTGCGCAGTGTGGCGATGCCGCCGCCGAGCGCGCCAAGCAATCCTGCCAACAGCATGTCGAAAAGAGGCAACCTGGATACCAGCAGGGTGGACTGGGTGATCGCCAGGTACTGCACGCGGCCCTGCAGCAGGTTATGGGCGATTTCCAGATGAGCACCCTCGTCGGTGTACCAGCCGGGGTTGCCGGCGACGTTGGCCAGGCGCAAGTAAGCGGCGAGGGCGAGGATGAGGCATAGAGCAGCTATTTCAAAGAAGCGCCCAAGTCTCTTACTCAATAAGCCCTTCTTCCTTCATCCGCCGGTAGGACCACTCGAGCGAATCCTCCAGCTCTTTTTCGACGCCGTAATACTGCGCCACCCGCAGCGCGCAGGTGAGGACGTTCTTGACCTCCTTTGCCAGCGCCGCCTTGTCCGGCTCGCCGTACTTTTCCTGTTTGACGCCACTGCCCTCAAAGTGATTCACCTGCTGTGCCAGCTCGCCACACTCCTCCAGCAGGCGGGTCATCATCTGGAACGGCTTGTCGCCATCAGGAAACCGGCGGGCATACCCTCTGGTCACAGCTTCGAGATTTCCCAATGCACGCTTTTCCATAGCAGCCTCCCTTTAGGTGGAAAATGTCTCTGCCTTGAGTCTCTTGTGAAATTCAGGGCTCAAGCGGGGCTTGTCCTTCATCCCTTCTGCGTAAACAATCGCCTTTGTAGGACAGTGATGCACACATCCCAAGCAAAACTCGCAATTGTCGACGGTAAACTCTGGTCGATCTTGTCCCTCCTGCCAGCATCCTCGGCGGCACGTTTCTACGCATCGTTTGCAGTTGTTGCACCGATCCTCTAGGATGCGCATGTTGTATCGATTATCGCCGAACTTATCCAGGAACAGCGTCTGAGCGAGTCGGCTGAAAGGCGTGTACCATTTGGGCGGCGGAATCTTGGATTGGGTGGTCGGCGTGTCCAGATGAAACGCGATCTCAGTAACTGCGCACTCGATTTTCCGGTGGACGTCTTTTTCGTAGGAGAACATGAAGGGAATCAAAGAGGTGGGGAAGAGCAAGGAACAGTCAGTTGCCGGTGCCCTGATTTCCACAGATCCGACGAGGACGACTTTCTTCTCCAATAGGTGTTTGGCAAAGCGGCGCAGGGTGTTTTCGGCATACAGGGCGAGCGTGGTGAAGGCGTAGGCCGGTTTTGGTACCTCGAACCGAGGCATTTGGTCGACAAATTCAGAGATCGAGGGAGAGGGCTTGCAGTGAAAGGTGGGGAAACCAAAGACGAACAAGTCGTAGCCGAACAGCCGTTGATGATCAAAGTCCAGGGGCACTCGGATCATATCTGTCGTACATGTCCGGCGCAGCTTTTCCTGGAGTACCTCGCTGAGCGTCTGGGTACCCCCGGAGCCAGAGTGATAGACGATGAGGATGCTCTTATCGCTCATCGCTTCCTTCGGCAGACCAACTCGCCCTTTCCGATGGGCACGATCAGCGCGTCCACTCGCTCGTCGGATAGCGCCCGATCGAGCAGCGGCTGGAGCGTCTCCTGGTGGTTGATGGCGTTATCGGCCACCAGCAAGCCACCCTCCACTAGACGCGGCACGACCAGTTCGTAGCAGTCGGCGTACACCTCCTTTTCCGCATCGAGGAAGCAGAAGGCGATGTCCCCGTAGTCTGCCAGGTGCTCCCGCGTGTCCCCGGCGACCAGCGTCACCACGTCCTCGACCTTGGTCAAGCGAAAGGTCTCGCGGGCCAGGGCGATCTTTTTCTCCAGCACCTCGAAGGTGGTGATCGTGCGCCCGGCCTCGCGGCAGGCCAGTGCCAGCCACAGGGTGGAGTAACCGGCGCTGGTGCCGATCTCGATGCACGATCCCTCCGGCGCGCCTGCGGCCAGCAGGGCGAGGAACCTGCCGGTCTCCGGTGGGATCTGGCGCAGACGCTGCAGGCGCGGCGTGCCATCTTGCCTGTCCTGGGCGTCGATTTCCTCCAGGTGGCGCATTCGGTCTAGGATGGGCTGTGGGATGTCGTGGAACACGGCGTTTCTCCTCTAAACAGCTTGGCGGGCAGTCGCTATCTAGCGCTGCCCGCTTATATTCTACAGTAATTCGGCCTACAATCAACCGGCTCTAATACGCATACAGCCTGCCATATGGCCGCGACGAAAGCGGAATCAGCTTGGTGAACGGTTGGCTGAGGATGTCGCCTGCATCGCGGCCAAAGTGGATGGCGTATTCTTCCACCAACTCCCGCAGCAGTGCGTGATCTTGCTCCTCGATCGGCACCTGTCCCACCTCCTTGCCCAACTGGTAATCCTCCAGCTCTCCACGGATGTACATCACCCCGCCGTGCATCCCCGTGCCCACGAAATTGGCCGTGTGCCGCTCGCCGGGACGCAGGGTCAGCCCGAGCACCACCAGCACGCCACCGGCCATGTACTCCCCTAAAAAGTGCTGCGCCGTCCCGCCGATGACGATGGTAGGCCGCTTGCTTTCGTACTCCTTCATGTGGATCGCCACTCGGTACCCCACGTCGTCACGGATGAAAATCTTGCCGCCGCGCATCGAGTAGCCGGTGGCATCCCCCGCCCGCCCGTGGACGATGACCTCACCGCTGTTCATCGTGTTGCCGCAGCCATCCTGCGCGTTGCCGTGCACCACGACGCGCGGCCCGTCCAGAAAACAGGCCAGGTCGTTGCCCGGCGTGCCGTGGATGTGAATCTCGACCGGGCGGTGCAGGTCGGTGCCGATGTAGCGCTGGCCAAAGATGTTGTACAGATCGACGCGCCGCGCCCCGTCCGCTACGGCTTGGCGCAACTGGGCGTTTAGGTCCTTATAGTGGACACCGCCGGCATCAATTTGCAGCGCTGGCTCTCCCATACTCTCACACCCCCACACTCTGCATCGCGCAGGTGTACACCGGCACCTGCACGCTCAACGTCGCTCCCGCTGGCGGTTCGATCAATTCTCCCAATCGCCCCACGACGGGCTGGCCGCCCACGGGCGTCCACACCCAGTCGAGCTCCGGGCTGACCAGGCGGATGGGCGCCTCCTCCGAGGAGAGGTACAGCCGGTCGCCGTGGGCCGCCGCCGTCAGCGGGCGCAGCCGGATGCGGTCGGTGAGGCCGATCATCTCCCCCTGGCGGGCGAGGATGATGGTGAACGGCCCGTTGATCAATAAGCCACTGTAGACCTGGCGCAGCGTGCGGGCTAGCGCCTGATCCTCCGGCGCCATACGCTCGATCTCGATCCACAGCGGCGGAGCCACCACCTTGGCTGCGACCTCGACCGGTAGGTTGTGGCGGCGCATCAACAGGTCGGCGGCGTAGGCCATCACCTCTGTATCGGTCTGCATCGTGCAGTGATAGCCCTGCATCTCCAGGTAGCGGCGATTCGCGCCGTAGGAGGAAATCTCGCCGTTGTGCACCACCGTCCAATCGAGCAGGGCGAAGGGGTGCGCGCCGCCCCACCAGCCGGGCGTGTTCGTGGGAAAGCGCGCGTGGGCCGTCCACAGGTACCCTTCGTACGCCTCGATGTCAAAGTACTCGGCGATCTGGCTGGGGTGTCCAACGCCTTTGAAGACGCCTGTGTCCTTCCCGCTGCCATAGATGTAGGCCCCGATGCCGGAGGTGTTGAGCGCCATCACCTTGTCGACGACATACTCGAGTTCGTCTCCGTCCTTTTCTTCCACGACACGCTTTTCGTTGGAGTGGAGAAAGTAACGCCAGATGAGAGGGGGATTAGGTAGTTCGGGAAAAATTCGATGCGGCACTTCCTCGTCGTGCACCAAGACAAAATTCTCATTCAAAAATGCCTCTACCTGCGACTTGCTGTCCGGCTCGGTGAACATTATATGAAAGGCGTAGCAATCGGCGTGTTCGGGATAGCAGCCATAGACGGCGAACCCCGCGCCCAGCCCGTTGCCGCGCTCCTCCATCTGCGTGATGCCGGTGACGATGTCGTGGCCCGAAAAGCGCTCGCCACTGACGTCCATGATGCCAATGAGTCCACACGCATCGTAGACCTTGTCGTCGCCGTAGCGGTTTTCTAGCGAATGCATAGTTGCCTCCATATCTGGGTAGCTGAGTGTGGGAGTGTGAGAGTCTCTCCCACACTCCCACACTCTATCAAACCACGATCCCTTCGCCCACCACCATGTGCTTCCGATACTCCTTGGGCAGCGAGATCAGGCCAAAGCTCCCCGAAAGCAGGTGCTCCTTGAACGGACTGACGTCGACCCGGTCGCGGATCAGGCCGGTGTAGATGCCCGCCCGGTCGATATCGCCTACGCAGATGGCCCCTACCAGCCGGTTGCGATGCAGCACCAGCCGCTTGTAGGTCAGCGCGGTCCGATCGTATTTCTCGATGATCTCGTATTCGTCTCGGTTCTCTTGTGGATCGGTGAGCCCCACGGCGATGGTGGGCACGCCGGCGATGTCCTCCGAGTTCATCGGGAAGCCGCCTTCGTACGTCTTTTCCACTCCGGCCATGTTGCACCCCGCCACGTGGCCCTGCCGCGTGGCGTGCGGCCAGATGGCGATGGGGCGCTCGACCTCCAGGATCATGTCGTATGTCTCCACGCAATCTCCGGCGGCGTACACATCCGGCACCGAGGTCTGCATGTGCGCGTCGACGACGATGCCCCGGTTGACCTTGATGCCCGTCTGCTTCTCCGGATCGGGCAGGATCAGGTCCAGGTTGGGGCGCACGCCGATGCCGAATATGACCAAGTCGCAGTCGATCTTTTCCCCATCTTGCAGGACGGCGTGATTGACCTGGCCATCTTTGCCGACGATTTCCTTCACCGTCGTGCCGGTGATGACTTCCGCGCCCGCCCGGCGCAGGATCGATTCAGCCAGCTTGGATGCGGTGTGGTCGAAGGAGGTGCTCAGGATGCGGTCGGCCAGCTCGACCACCGTCAGCCGCAGGCCGCGCGCCATCAGCGCCTTGACCGCCTTCATACCGATCAGCCCGCCTCCCACGATGAGGGCCGATTGCACGTCGTGGTCCCTGATGTAGCGGTCGATCTTTTGCGCGTCCTCCCACTTGGTGAAGGTAAAGACGCCGTCTAGATCGATACCTTCCACCGGGGGAACGAAGGGCTTGCTGCCCACGGTCAGGAGCAGCCGGTCGTAGGAAACCGTCCCGCCGCCCGCCAACGACACCGTCTTTGCCTGCGTGTCGATCCCCGTCGCCCGCACGCCCAGCATCGGCTCGACCTGGTGCTGCTCGTAAAAGTCGAGCGGCCGGTAGTACATCCGCTCCTCATCCACCAGCTCGCCCAGCAGGTGGCACACCAGGGG
>CAZWPV010000145.1:0-6737 GCA_964635485.1 uncultured Anaerolineales bacterium | reverse complement strand
ACCGGTTGTCGCCATCGAAGGCGACGAGTGCTGAACGTTGCCCAAAGCACCGGCTCGGTGAGCCGGTTTTGGATTCCATTACAAGGAGGTGGTGCAATTCAAACGTATCTGGGCGCAAGCCCACAATCACACGGAGGTGCACACGATGAGTAGTACACACGCAATGCAAATGGCTCTGTTCTCAGTACCTGAGCCTGAGCCGCCCAAGGCCGACCCACCGCAGCCGGTGGGGTGGGGGGAGACGATAGTCGTTGATCCCGGCCCGGTCAGCTGCGCCAGCACCGTGGGATGCGACCGGCGCTGCAAGAAGCCGGGCACATACCTCAAAGGCGGGTTCGTGCTGTGCGAAAAGCACATGCGCGACTCGGTGTGGTCGCAGATGAACGCGACCAGGGAGGCACGCGAGCGCCATCCCCACGTCCTGTACTGCGAGGACGGTTTCAACACCGTCAGGTACATGGGACGCGAGGACCACAGGGCGCTGGGCAAACACCGGCGGGTACAAGTCTGCCGCAGCGGGAAGTGCAAGGCGATTTTCGCCGTACAGCCGCTGTGGACGGGCGAGCCGCTGCTGTGCCCGGCGTGCCGGAACGCAGCGCTGCGCGAGGTGCTTGGATAGACTCAGGCGATCCCCTGACATTCCCCTAATTTCCCCTTTTCCCTCAATAGCTCACCACTTGGGCTTGGGGCCGTTCGTTGGCCACCTGGTCCACGAATCTGGCCCCAATACAACTGAATAACACGCAACTGAATAACACGCAAGGAGGTGATGCACACGATGCCGGGAAGACTACGGCACTGGGCACCTCGCTCGCAGCGACCCAGCGGCTACAGACGCCGCAGGCCGCCGCGCACGCCAAGGAGCCCACACACGCAATCCACACGAAGAAAGGAGACACGCAAGATGGACGTGCAAGTGATCGCACAAGAGAGATGGGAAACCATCTCTCAAGACTTTCCCGGCTACGTCGTCCTGGGAGTGAGGATGGAAGACGTAGACCTGGGCACGCTCCAGCTGGCTTTCGGGAAATTCACGGAGGACAGCCAGGAGCAAGCCCGTTTGGCCGAGATCAACAGGCCGACGGGTGAGGAGCAACTTGCCTACCGCCGCGCTGCCGACAGCGTAGCCGGTGACCTGCAAAGCCTGGGCAGCCTGCTCCTGCCGGTGGCAAAGGCTCTAGCCGAGTTGCCGGAGGACGAGGACGCTCCAGAGCCGGGGCAGGGAGAAACGCCGCCTGAGGCAGAGGCCGAAGTAGAAGCCGATGAGGCTGATGCGGAGGTCAATGCCAACACAGAAGCCGAGGCCGCGGAGGGTGAGGAGGCCTGCCCTGCTGGCTTTGTGGCCGGCAAGGGCGATGCCTACGACTACATCCCCGCCTGGATGGAGCTCCCCAAGCTCTACAGCGCGGAGAATGCCGACGATCCCCTGGCCGTGATCAAGCTGTTCACGCCGGACAGTTCCTGGACCTGGTTCCTCATCGAGTACGATCCTGACGAGGAGCTGGCCTTCGGCCTGGCCGTGGGGTTCGAGACGGAGCTTGGCTACATCTCCATCGCCGAGTTGCGCGAGGCAAAAGGCCCATTGGGCCTGAAGGTCGAGCGCGACCTGTGGTGGCGGCCCAGGCCGATCACGCAGGTTCAGGAATACGTCGCAGAGTGGGGCGAGCACGGCGGGCCGTACAAGGGTGGGGCGGTAGCGGAGGTCGAGGCAGAGCCGGAACCGCAAGGCGAGGTTCTGACCGTTGCCGAGGCCATCGCCGCCATCGAGGCGGTGCGGATCAGTGACGGCATCGACGCCGCGCTGGAGAAGGCCGAGAGCGTCCGCATCCCTGAGAGGGAAACGCTGCCTCTCCCCGATCCGTGGACAGTCGAGGATGTCCGCTTCCTGCTGGTTAAGCTGGAAGAGGGGCCGGTCCTGGTGGCCGACTCCGAGCTGGGCGTCCGCACCATCCACGACGTCGCAGGCCCGGTGGAGCACCTGGGTTTCGGGCTGATGCAAGCCCGCAACAACAGCTACACTGTGGACTATGACGCGGGAGGGGCGATGGAACAGACTCCCTCCGGCCAGAGCTGGACGTTCGCTCGCGTTAAAGAGGGGACGTTCCCCTATGACTTTGACGATGAGCGGAGCAAGCTGTGGCTGTACCTGATCTCGGCCGCTACGGAGGGCGAAGGGGAGCCGGTTTCGGACGCCTTTTGCCCAAAGTGCGGCCAGGCGCGGGCGGTGCACAACGACGACGGCTCGTGCGTGCAAGACGAGCCGGAGCCGGAGGCGCATGCGCTAACGTTCGGGGATAACGGCGTGCAGGTCTACTTCGAGGGCGAAGCGTACCTGCTGCTCAACCCCTACTCAGACAGAGACGGCACACGGTACAGCAGGGGATGGGTGTGGCACTACCGCGACGAGTCTACGGGGATGGAATGGCGCTGCCTGGAAGACCCGGATCGCGGCCCTGACTCGCAAGTGGGCGGCTACAGCCTTCGAGAGACTGTGGCCTACGCCGAGCGGGTGACAGGCTTGCGGTTCGAGTTGGCGGGCGCTCCGGAGGACCTGCCCGACTCGTACCCAAAGCCGCCCGAAGTCCTCACCCGCGCCGAAGCCGAGGCCATCCTGGAGCGTGAGACGATGCCGGGCGTAAATCCGGCCCAGACGCTCACGGTGGGAATGCTGGACGCGGCGGAGCGGGTGACAAAGGCCGAGATCCTGCCCGAACCCTGGAAGATGACCCAACGGCAGTACCAGGAGACAAAGGCCGCGAGGGTGGCCGGTGGGGTGCCCATCCTGAACGTCGCGGACGAGGAAGAACACCGGCAGCTGGTCGAGGAGGCGATGGAGCGGGGTGAGATCATCCCCACCCACGTCTTCGAGGACTACCCTGACCTGTGGCGACCCTGGACGTGGACGCTGGAGATCTGGCTCCAGATGGAGCACGTGATCCAGCGCACCGGCCCGGATATGCGCTACCACGCCCCTACGGGCAGCACGACGCTGTGGCCGGGCACCACGAGCCGCGAGGAGGTGAAGCGCAAGCAGCACGGCTACGAAGTGAGAGTCGCGCTTGCAGAAGGCGAGCACGTGCCGGGCCCTGTCCTGGCCGGCTATCCCGAGCTGGAGACGGAGCAGGAGGCGACACAGGCTGAGACAGCACCGGCACTCAGCGAGAGGAAGGTCAGAGTGGGTCACCGCCCCGTCCCCTACGGTGTGCTGTACGCGGTGTACCTGGACAGCATGGGCGTGCCAAACGGCATCGCCTGGACCGGGGACATCGACACCTTCCGGGAGCGGGGTGGGGCGGACGAACTGAGAGACGCCTTCGAGTACTTTGCCGACGTGAAAGCCTACGTCGAGGCTGAGTATGGCCTGCAGGCGGTGGTGATTCACAAGGCATCCGACAGTGACACCCGCGTGGTGGCGCTGGAGGAGGACGGCGTCGAAATCCCAACAGGCTACACGTTCGTCAACCTGCCAGGCTGGCAAGCGCCTGTCAGGCTCTACTTCCGGCCAGGCATGACCCTACCGAGAAACTACGAGCTCGACCATGCGTTTCACGAGAGCAGCGCCGAGCCGGATGTGCCGCCGGAGTGGGACATCCCCGGCGTGCACCTGGCTCAACGGGTGCGCGAGGTACTGCGGCAAGCGCACACAAACCTCCTGGACTACGGCGAGATCGTCTATGCTGACGAGCTAATGGCCGAGTTCCAGACGCTGGCCAAGGAGGATGACGTCCTGGGGCTGGTGGACGAGGTGAGGCTGCTCGAACCGGCACGATGGATCAGGAGTCTGGGAGTAGAAGTGGCCGGACGCCTGGCCTGGACGTACGTGCCTCCGGACGAACGGAAAGGGAAGCTCGCACAGAAGTATGAGGGCGACCACGAAGCTCTGAAGGAGGCGCTGGAGCAGGGGCCGAGCGGAAACAGGCTCAACTTGCTCCTATCGGCGCTGGCCGACACCGGTTGGCCGGCGCCGGAGCGGTACGCCAGGCCGACGACGGCGGGCGCGCCCGGCGACCAGCCCAAGCCCTACAGACCCGATCAGCTGCTGGGCAACCTGGACGGCGAGCACGTGCTGCGCCTGACGGGAACCCGGCGACATCGGACGTGGAGGGGCGAGGTGCTGAGGATCGACGGGCCGACGGCGCCGAACAAAGGCGAAGAGGCCCGCGAGGGCCAGTGGTACGCAAAGTACGGCACCAAGGACTATGGTCCCGAGTTCTTCATGGTCGGCAAGGAGATCGCGGTCAAGGCTGACAGCGCGGAGGCGTGCGCCCAGAAGTTGCAGGCGTTCCTCCGAGGCTACGGCCATCAGATCGAGATCGTCCTGCAGTATCCCCAGGCTCCCCCCGACCGGGTCGATCCCGGAAGCGCCGAGGCCGCGAAACGGATGCGCGAGTTCCACAGGATGTTTCCTACAATGCGCGACCCGGAGCGGCCAAGCCGCGAGCTGGGATGGCGGCGCAGGCTGGTGGGCACGCTGACCGACGCCGATGCCCAGTGCATCGGCTGCGGGCGACGAATCCACGACGATCAACAGGCGTGCGGGTTGGGCGAACCGGCCCTGGAGTACTGCTTCAGGGACGACGCCGGAAGCCCGCGCGTGGCGGCCTGCTGGACCTGCTGGCACGCGGCGGAACTGCCCGACCTGGCGGAGTACACGCCCCGCCTGGCCGAGCTGTATCGGGAGTGGCGCGCGGCCACCGGCGATGAGGAGCCGGGGGATCGGGAAGCCGGTTCCCTGGTGCTGGCCGGCATGGCAGCGCGGAAGCTGGTGCTGGGCGGGGAGGACGCGGAGAGGGGCGGGGACTTTCGCCGCTACTGCCGCCTCCGCCTGTCCGAGCGCACCTACAGGGCCCGGTCCGGCAAGACGTACCACCTGTCCTCGGAGGACGGGCTGGAAGGCGCTGTGGAGGCCTACGACCGAGGTCGTGACTTCCCCGCGCCCGAAAGCTGGGCCTGCATCGCGCAAGATGGGCAAAGCCTAGAGGACCAGGCTGCGCAAATCAAAGCGCGTGAAGGCGAACCCTGTACCGTGGTCGTCGATGACGACAGGATCGTCGCCGTGGTCACACCGGCCTGGCTGTATCGCCGGTGGCAGCTTCACCGAGGGGCCATCCGCGAGGATGCGCCCGACGACGAGGAAACCCGGCGGGCTTACGACGCAGCCGCCCGCCGAATGTTCCGAGATGGCGAAGCGGTCGATGCGGCGTTCTGCCGCTTCTGCCGCTGCGCTGTTCAGGGTGCCCTTCTCACACAAGGACGCGAGGCGTGGGAAAGAGGCTTCGAGAGTGGAGCCGACTTTTCCGCATCTCCCGGCTGGAGAGACTGGGTGCCCTACATCGGCGACAAGACGCCCGAACCCAGGTTCGAGATCGGGGACGCGGTCCACTACGCCTGGACGGATGAACCCGACACGGAGCGCCGCTCTGTGAGTAGACGCGACTGGCGCGAGTACGAAGGCCAGTGGTACTACAGGGTCAGCGGCAAGTTCTGGCCTGAGAAGAACCTGGTGGCTGCCGATCCCGAGGGGCTTTCCGCCCCGGCGGAGAAAGGCGAGCCGGAGCTGACGGCAGCGGTCGACGCGGAGACGCTGGAAGGCATCAGCGCGACCTACTCGGCCAAGCTGATCGCCGACCACAACCGCATCGAAAAGCCGTTCGCGGTCGACGGTGCGAATGGCCTGTGGATCTGCACGGGCAGGTACGGCGACAAGAAGCTCAAGTGCTACCAGGTGGTCCCCCGCGAGGCGTATGCGGGGGAGACCAACGCCGACGCCTACTACGCTGGCCGGGTGGTCACGTACCGCAAGCAAGAGTACGTGATGACCGACCGGCGGCTGTGGGTGACGCTCGACGAGAGCGCCCCGGAGCCTGCCCCGGCGCGAAAGAAGGCCGAGGCTGATGCCGGCGGTAATGGCAAGCGAGCAAGCAAGCCAAGGCTGCCCGATGGCATCCCCGCAGTGATCGAAGTTGACCTGGGCCACTCGAAAGGGTGGGCCAGGGCAACCGCGCTCACGGTAAAGGGGAAGTGGCTGCACTACCGGCTTGAAGCCAGCGAGAACGGCGATGGCAAGGGCAAGGTGCAGGTCATCGGTCGCGACATCCTGTGGCGCGAGGCCGCGCAAGCGGCCAAAGCGGTGCAGTAGCACGAGCTTGGGGCTGGGAAACGCTGGCCACAGCGGATCCTCACGCCCCAAGCCCCAACGGCGGATACACGCAACTTTGGGGCCGGGTGCGGCGCCGCCGGCGCCCGATCGAAGCCCCAAAAATCACACGAAAGGAGTTACACGGTGGACAAGATCACGACCAAACGCTGGGCTGCCTTCGCAGGGAAGAGCCGGATCACCAGCGTCCTGGCCGAGAGTGAAGAGGAGGCCAAGACGCGAGTGGAGGAGGCTCTGAACCGGCCCGGGCGGTATGCAATCCTCAACCGCTGGGCCGAGTGCGGTAAGGTGGTCGAGCAAGTGGACTAGGGGCGTTTCTCGCTGCGCTCGAAACACCGCTCAGTTTTGCGAAGCAAAACTGAGGTCGGGCAAGAATCGAGGTATGAAGATATCTAGAAACGTTTGGGGCCGGAAAGACGAGCTCCTGCAGCGGATCTCCGCCCCAACCAACACACCTGGAGGTGCAGTCGCACCTCCGGGTGCGGCTGTGCCTCCTCACACAAGGAGGCGCTATGTCAACACGAGGATATCCCACACCCCTGCTGCGGCACCTGCCGCTGCGGGAACGGCCGGCCAGCCG
>CAZWPV010000144.1:0-6739 GCA_964635485.1 uncultured Anaerolineales bacterium | reverse complement strand
ACTGAACCTAGAGGATTTCTTCCAAGATGTGAAGCAAGCTGCGCACGACTATTACGCGCGGGTCAAGCAGGATCCAGTTTTACAGCAGAGATTATCGAACAGAATATCGAAAGTCGGCACCATTGAAGATGTGGAGATATGAAGTAGTGCAAGACCGCTGCCCAACACGCGCTGCACCTGACCCGCGCCTTCGGCGCTCTGGGTATCGCGGCTTTTTGCACCTGCTGGTGTACTTGTTCGGTATGTTGGTTTTGCAAACCTGGCGCGGGCGGGTTATGCCCATCGTTAGCGACAGACGGCTGGGCTGCAGAAAAGGCGGTAGGCTTTGACAAGCCCACCGCCTCGTTCGGTGTGCACGATGCTAGAGGCAGCTACACCTCGTCTGGCTCTACCTCCTCGGCTTCTACCACTTCTATTGTTTCGGCTTCTTCTATCTCGTCTGCCTCCGGTACCTCGAACTCTCCCTCGACGATCAGAGGGGGCTCTTCTTCCTCCTTATCCTTGACCTGCCATTCCTGGATGCGCGCCCCCAGCTCCGCCAGGTGCTCGCGCACGATCTCGGTCGGGGCCAGCTCGATGAAGAGCTTCATCCCGATCAAGAATATCGCCAGGTCGTCCAGTTGACCCAACCCTATGACCACGTCTGGGATGATGTCGGGGGGGATGATGGGTGCCACCCAGGCGACTGTGACTATTGGAATCAGCTTGGTCCAGAAAGGCACGCGGCCGTCCCAAAGCAGCCGCCAAGCCAGGCGTCCCTGGCGCACGATGTCGGCGATCCATCCCAGGGGTGAGCCGGTTTGCTCTGGGGAAGTGGGTGCCGGAAGTTGCTTTCTGCTCATTCCTTCCTCCTTGAGTGTATTATAGCTCCTTAGTTTAAATACGCAAACGGGCGCATTCCGGTTCCTCGCTGCGGGGCTGCCCGTTGTCGGGCCGCGCCCTTGCCGTCTCACTCCAGTCGGACTATAATGACGCCCATCCAGACCCGTTCGCTTGTATTGAACGGCCAGTATTTGTACAGCTCACGACCCGTTTGGCTCTCAATCTTGGAATAGTTGCCATGCCCTGTTGGGGCACACTCAATGATGAAAATGCTTCCCCCTCCCCCGCGCGCGTACTCGCGCACCCCCTCCCGCCGGGGGAGGGGGGTATCGGGTCCCTCCCCCCTGGTGGGGGAGGTTAGGTGGGGAGCGTGCCGTTTATTTTCGGAATAGGCCCATGCGCACACTCCAACAGTGTCTGCTGGATACTGATCCGGTCCGGCTGCGGGCCATCGCCCGTTTCTGGGACGTGGAACCGACCGCCAGCCGTCGGCGGGCCATCGCCATCCAGTTGGCCGAGGCGATGGCCGCGCCGGAGACCGTCGCCGCTGCCTGGGACGCGCTCCCCGGCGACCAGCGCCAGGCACTGGAGGCGTTGCTCGCCGCCGGCGGGCAGATGCCGCTGCGTGTCTTTGTCCGCCAGTGGGGAGAGATACGCGCCATGGGGCCTGGCCGTGCGGAACGGGAGCGACCCTGGCGGGAACCCATCTCTCCGGTCGAAGGGCTGTGGTACCGGGGCTTTATCTCCCGCGCCTTTGAACAGGGGCCGGAGGGAACTTACGAGGCCGTTTTCGTCCCCCCGGAATTGAGAGCGCATCCGGTGACTGCTCCTGCGCCACCCGTCGCCATCGCCCCCGCGCCAGCGCCAGAGCCTGCCGTCGTGTCCTCGGCGGGCGATGCGCTCCTCGACGACGCCTGCACGCTGTTGGCGTACCTCCAGAACGAACAGGTGCGGCCACGACCCGATGACGGCTGGCCCGCCCGCCACCAATCCCGCCTCCTCCCTCGCCTGCGCGATCCCGATCCGGCGCGGCTGGACCTCCTGCGCCATCTGGTGCGCAGCCTGGGATGGTTGCGCGTGACCGATTCAGACCATCTGCGCCCCGACCCCGGCCCCGTGACCGCCTGGCTCCGATCCTCTATTGACCAACAGCGCCGCGCACTCGCTGGGGCCTGGCGGGACGATCCGACCTGGAATGACCTTTTTCACGTGCCGGGCTTGGTCCCCGAGGACACCGGGGCCTGGTGCAACGATCCGCTCGTGGCGCGCAAAGCCGTCTTGCGTCACCTCGAAGTGTGCGAGGCGGGCACTTGGTATGCGCTCGATGCCTTTGCCAGCGCCATCAAGCAGGTCGATCCCGACTTTCAGCGGCCCGACGGCGACTATACCACCTGGTACATCCGAGACTCGGCCAGCGGGGCGTATCTCTCCGGCTTTGAGAGTTGGGATGGTGTCGAAGGTGCCCTCATCCGATATCTGATCACAGGGCCGCTGGCCTGGCTGGGCCTCGTCGACCTCGGGGCAGCCGCCCCTGGCGCGCCTGCCGCTGTTTTCCGCCTAACGTTGAGCGGCGCGGTGTTCCTCGACTTGGTCGCTCCACCTCCTGAGCCGGAGCTTGCGCCGCTGATCCTGCGCCGCGATTTCACCGCGCTCGTGCCTCCGGCCAGGCGCTACGACCGCTTCCAGTTGGCCCGCGTCGCCGATTGGGTATCATCCCCCCTCGCAGGGGGAACGGAGGGAGGTGAACCGCTCTTCACCTATCGCCTAACGCCCACCTCACTGGAGCGCGCGCGACGGCAGGGCATTTCCGTGGCGCGCGTGCTCGAGTTCTTGGGTCGCGCGACCGACACCCCCGTTCCACGCTCTGTCGAGGCGGCTTTGACGCGCTGGGACGCTCGCGGAGCCGAGGCCAGCCTGGAGCGTGTGGTGATGTTGCGTCTCTCCAGTGAGGAGTTGATGGCCCAGGTGACGTCCTCTCCATCCACTCGCCGCCTGATCGGCGAGCAGGTCGGGCCGATGGCCGCTTTGGTACGTGAAAAGGACTGGCCGCGCCTCGTCGCGGCGCTGGGCGAGATGGGCCTGGTCCCCGACGTCGTTGATTTGGAGGATGCGCTGCCAGAGTAGTAGTGGTGGGCAGCGGCACTCGCCTCTCTGGGATTTTTGTGATAGAATGCACGCTGAGGTACCTCGATGACGATGCAGAGTAAAGTGACGGCGGCTTTTCAGTCTCGTTTCGAGCGCCGGCCGGAGGCCGTGGTTCGCGCTCCTGGGCGGGCCAACCTGCTGGGCGGTCATACCGACTACAACGATGGCTACGTCCTGCCGGTGGCTTTGGACCGGGCCGCCTGGATTGCAGCCGCCCCGACCGATGGACCTGAGGTGCGCCTGCACGCGCTCGACCTGGACAAGAGCGCTGCGTTCTCCCTGGAGCATATTCCCCCCGCCGATGGCGAATGGGCCGACTACCCGCGCGGCGTCGCCTGGGCGCTGCAGGATGACGGCCTGGAGTTGGCGGGAATGGAGGCCGTGCTGACCTCCAGCGTGCCGGTGGGATCGGGGCTGTCTTCCTCGGCGGCAATAGAGGTGGCCTTTGCCTACACCTGGCAGGTGCTCTCCGGTTTCGAGCTCGACCGACCCAGGTTAGCTCTGCTTTGCCAGAAAGCGGAGAACGCCTACGTGGGTGTCAACTGTGGTATCCTGGATCAGATGGCGAGTGCCTTGGGTGCGGAGGGGTACGCGCGGCTGCTGGACTGCCGCACGCTGGAGTCGGAGCTCGTGCCGCTGCCGAAGGACGTCGCCATCGTCGTGGCAGATACCAAAGTGCGACGGCAACTGGCGTCCTCCGAGTACAACGTGCGCCGCGCTCAGTGCGAGGAAGCGGTCAGGATTCTGGGTGCGTATCTGCCCGACATCCGCGCCCTGCGCGACGTGAGTTCGGAGGAACTGGAGCGGTTCAAGGCCCATCTGCCGGAGGTCGTCTACCGGCGCGCTCGCCACATCGTCGCCGATAATGAGCGGGTGCTTCAGGCGGCGGAGGCGTTGCGCCACGGGGACGTGGTCACCGTGGGGGCGTTGATGCGGGCCTGCCACGTCAGCCTGCGCGATGACTACGAGGTGAGCTCGCCGGAGTTGGACGTGCTGGCCGAGGCGGCATGGGAGGTGGAGGGTTGTTACGGCGCGCGGCTCACCGGCGCGGGGTTCGGCGGATGCACCGTCGCCCTCGTCGCTGCAGATGGTGTGCCCGACTTTGAGACCCGCGTCGCGGCGGCTTACGCGGCGGCCTTTGACCGCCAGCCGGATATCTACGCCTGTCGCTCGGCGAACGGTGTGGAGCGAATGCTGTAGCGCGGCCCTCTTGCGTGCTAAACGTTGATCACCATGGCCACCACGACGGGATGACGCCTGGTCTCCCGGTAGAAGAAGCGGGAGAGCGCCAGCTCTACCTTTTTCTCAATCTCACCGGAATTTGCCCCGGACGCCTCTGACACCGTCGAGCGGATGACGTCCTGCGCACTCGCCAGCAGTTCGTCTGCCTCGGGGGTGAAGACGAACCCGCGGGTGTCGATTCGTGGCTGGCCCACGAGTTGGTCGCTGCTGCGGGAGTAGGACATGACGGCCGCCACAAAGCCGCTTTGGCCTAACGTCTCTCGCTCGCGCATCACCGTCGGCCCGATCTCGCCCACCTGTATGCCGTCCACAAAGACGTAGCCGCCGGGCACACGCTTCCCAACCTCCAATCGATTTTCACCAAAGGTCAGCACGTAGCCATTTTCGACCACGGTGACGTTTTCGGGCGGGACGCCTACCTGGCGCGCGGTCTTGCTATGTTGTTGGAGGTGGCGCAGCTCGCCGTGGATCGGAACGAAGAAGCGTGGCTTGAGGATGTTGATCAGCAGCTTTTGCTCCTCCTGGCTGGCGTGGCCGGAGACATGCACCGGCGCTACCGGATCGTAATACACGTCGGCGCCCGCCTGGAAGAGACGGTTGATGACCTCGTGAATCACCTCTTCGTTGCCGGGGATGGTGTGCGACGAGAGTACCACCGTATCCCCTTCCTGGATGCGCAGGGTGGAGTGACGCCCGAAAGCCAGGCGGCCCAGGACGGCCATCGGCTCACCCTGCGCGCCGGTTGCCATAATGACGCTCTGGCGTGGGGGCAGCTTTTGGATCTCTTCCAGGTTGACGAGCATGCCACTTGGGATATCAAGGTAGCCCAGCTCGGCGGCCATCTTGGTGTTTTCGACCATGCTTCTGCCGGCGATGGCGATCTTGCGGTCGTGCCGGGCGGCCACCTCCACCACTTGCTGGATGCGCGAGATGAGCGAGGCAAAGGTCGCTACGATCAGTCGCCCGGGCGACTCGCGCATGATCTGGTGAAATGCGTCGTTCAGCACAGCTTCCGACGGCGTGTTGCCGGGTTGGTCGGCGTTCGTGCTGTCGGATAGCAGCGCCAGCACGCCGCGGCCGCTGAACTCGGCCAGCTTGGCATAGTCGGTGGGCCAGCCGTCGACCGGCGTGTGGTCGAATTTAAAGTCGCCGCTGTGCACGATCAACCCCGCCGGCGTCGTGATACCCAACCCCACTGTATCGGGGATGGAGTGGCAGACGTGGTAGGGCTCTATGGTAAAGGGGCCGATTTTGATGGTCTCACCGGGGGCGAAGGTGTGCAACGTTGCCCGGTCCAGCAGGTGATTGCGCTTTAACTTGACCTCGATCAGGCCGCGCGTCAGCCGCGTGGCGTAAACGGGCACGTCGAATTCCTCCAAGAAGTGGGGTAGGGCACCGATGTGGTCCTCGTGCCCGTGGGTGATGATGACTGCCCGCACGATGTCTTTTTTATCGCGCAGGTAGCTCCAGTCGGGGATGATATAGTCGATTCCCAGCATGTCGGACTCGGGGAACATAATACCTGCATCCACTACGAGTATGTTACGGCCATACTCGATGCTCATCATATTCTTGCCAACTTCCCCCAGTCCACCGAGGGGAACAATGCGCAGGTTTTCAGCCATACGAATGTACTCCAATCAAAATGTAGATCACCCTATTCAGGCCGCTCTTCGTCTACAGCTCCGTTGTCGTTGTTCTCCCCTTCTGCATCTGCGGCTGCGGTCTCCTCCGCTGCCCGTTCCCGATGGGGTATCAGCAGGTGTTTCACGGCCTTGTTGCATATGACGGCGGTGAGTGACAGTGTGACCAAGAACCATAGTACTACAAGGGGATACGTGCTGATGGCAATGATGACGGCAAGCGCCAGCGCCAGTAGAATGCCAAAGCCGGGCCGGTTGATAAAGAGCACGCCCGCATTGCGGAGCGCCAGATGTACCCGCTGATCTATCTGTTCCAGGAGCATCGCCATGGGGTACATTTGATAGACCAGCCACAAGGCTATCAGAAACACGAAGAATAACTGGATCGCCAGGCTCAGGCCGGAGTCGAGACTCAGGGGATTGTTGCCGGGCGCATAGAACCAAACGTTGACGGCCAGGATAGCGAGCACGACGACGTTGACCAGCGCCAGCGCCAACGATTTCCAGAAATATCGCCGGAAACCTTCCCGGTAATCACTCCAGTGGATAGCCAGTTCGTCCGCCACTCGGCTGGCGGCGTTCCACAGCCCTGCCAGCGCCGGCGGAAGCAGGATAAAGGGAAGCAACCCCACCACTGCAAGGATGGCCGCCGGTGTCTGGTAGCCTGCCTCCCATAGCTCAGCTATCAGATAAGAGAGAGAGGCCGATAGGATAATGGGCAGCACTGTGACGAGGTTCATCAACATCAAGGAGAAAAGATTTTCCCACGTGGCTTTTATCGAGTCCCACAGGACGTGGATGACCTCTCGTACGGTATTCATGTTGTCTCCTCAAGCAATACTGTCCGGATATGGATAACCAGCTAGCCGAGAGCTCAGACCATGACA
>CAZWPV010000143.1:0-6766 GCA_964635485.1 uncultured Anaerolineales bacterium | reverse complement strand
TGTCAAGGGGCGCACTCCCAAAACTAGCGGGGCAAGGTCAACTTGACCCTGCCCCCACTAGACTGACATAAGAGCATCGGTAGAAATGTGCTAGAAAAAGAACCACCCCTGCGAATCACGCAGGGATGCAGGGCGACGGACAGCTCAGCCACTAAAACGCTGTCACAAAAGCGTCTTCAACTCCTCCAACACCTGGCGCACACTGGATTTCTTCTTGGCAATACAGGGCACGACGGGCACTTCGCTCTTCAACCCCAGGGCGTTCTTGACCTTCTCTGCTGACCAGGCGCCTTCCAAGTCCTGCTTGTTCGCAGCCACCAGGTAGAAAGTCTTGCGCTTACGACTCAAGCGGCGGAACATGCGAATCAGCGGCTTGGCATCCAGCAGCGTGTCGCGGTCGCAGCTATCGACCAGCACGAGAAAAGCGTGCATCTCCTTGGACAGGACCTCCCACATGAAATCAAAGCGGGGCTGTCCTGGCGTACCGTACAAATGGAACATATCGTCGCCCAGCTTGACCTGCCCGTAATCCATCGCCACCGTCGTCTCATCCTTGATGGCCTGGAGCTCGTCGGTGATACGCCGTTCGGTGGTGACGATTGGGATATCCGAGATCGTACGGATGAATTCCGTCTTGCCGACGTTGAAAGGACCTGTTATCACGACCTTGACGGTAGCCATCTCATCCTTCCTCCTTGCGTTCCTCGTGCGTCTTGGCAGACTGCTCCTTGCGAAAATTCACGAACCGATATCCGACCCCGCGTTCGGTGAGGATGTAGCGGGGATTGGATGGATCTGGCTCGATCTTCTGCCGCAGGTAGGTGATGTAAAGTCGCAGGTAGTGCACCTCCTCCCGATACTCGTAACCCCACACCTTGGCCAGCAATGTCTCGTGCGGCACCACCCAGCCCGCGTTTTCCACCAGGTGGTACAGCAGGCGATATTCGGTCGGACGCAGCCCGATGCGTTCGCCCTCTACGATGACCTCACGCCTGTTAAAGTCGATGCTCAGACGGTCGTCGATGCGGAGAACGGCTTCCTCCGGCTTCACCCCACCTTGCGTGCGACGCAGCACCGCTTTGACGCGGCTAACGAGCTCGCGGGCACCGAAAGGCTTGGTCACATAATCATCTGCTCCCAATTCCAGCCCGCGCACCTTGTCGTCCTCGTCGGCGCGGACTGTGAGCATAATCACCGGCACAGTCGAGACCTCGCGCAACATCTCCAGCGTCTCGAAGCCATCCAGTTCGGGCATCATCACGTCGAGGATGATCAAATCGGGCAGGTCGGTGCGCACCTTGTCGAGCGCTTCCAGCCCGTTGTGGACTTCGACGACCTGGAAATCCTCCAGCTCCAGGTTCATGCGGATGAACCGGGTCATGCGCGGCTCGTCGTCTACAACCAGGACAAGTTTACGTCGCTCGGACATGATAAACAAGATGCGGGCAGTTGCTCTGCGACAGGCTCATTCTCGGATGAAGCTGACGATTTCCTTCTCGGCCTCGCTGGGCAGAACCTCCACACAGTGGACACGCGTCCAGGGATAGATGACGGTGTTGGTCTCCGGCAGAACGTAAGAGACATCACGACCATCGCGCCGTCGCACGTTGCTCACGACGATCACCTGATCACTTGGATCGGGAATCTGATCCACCTCTCCAACGACGGCATCCTCGTTTAGCACGTGAATCATCACAGTGTAGGGCATGCACGATCCTCCTGTATCACTCTTCCTGCAGGACCACCTGCAGCTTGATGGTGCCCAACTGGAGCTCGTCTTCGTCCTTGAGAACGTGGGGCAGATAGGGGGTCAGGCGCTGCCCGTTAAGAAATGTCCCGTTGGCGCTGCCAACATCCTCGACGAGATAGGTCGCCCCACGCTGGTGAATCTTACAGTGCCGGCGGGAGACACCGCCCTCAAGCCCGCCATCGGCAGTCAAGTCCAGGTCGGGGAAGATGCCGTGAGCTGCGTCGAGACGACCGACGTGCACCTCAGCAGCAGAAGGCAGCCGAATCTGGCGTTCGGTGGCAAGCACCTTTAGGTGCAAGGGGGCCGGGGCTGCTCTCTCTTCCTCGACTTGCTCACTGACCCACGGATTGGCGCGCGAGGCGGGCAACTCCTCGTCAGGTAGCGGTTCGGTTCGCAACGGCCCGCCAGTGGGCAGATATACGCCGCACTCACTACAGAACAGCGTGCCAGGTCGATGTTTACGTCCGCAAGATGGACATTCAATCATGAGACCTTCTCCTTGAAGCAATGGTCAGACCACGCGTGCCGTACTTTAACTCTTTACGCCCTTTATCTGTCGGCGCTCCACCCTTGGCGATGCGCCCGGCTTCCAGCATGGCCGCCCGGGCCAACCGGGATTCCCCTAGATCAAACAGACGAGTAGCAATCATCTCCAATTGTCGACTTGCTTCCTCGACGTTCCCGTCGTCGAGGCTGTCCCAGGCCCGCTCCTGCATCCGATAGACCGTGATCTTGGTCAATGCACTCAAGATAGCCGGCTCCACCGTCTCAGGCGATGTCTCTTCGGGTGTGAAAGTGACCGAGACGTCGCGCCGCAACATCTCTCCCACGCGCCCCAACGACTGCACGTCGGCCGTGAGTTCGAGTTGCATCAGCCGATGCTCCCCAGGAGAACGCTTGGCCACGCCCACCTCCAACACGGCGGTTAATGGTGCGTCGGCTTGCAGCGTCCCCAGACTGATCACGCCCCCCTCTGACTTGAGGCGGTCGAGGTAAGGCAAGACGCAAAACGCACTTTCCATCCACACTCCCTCAGTAAACCGGGGTTTCAACGTCAACCCCTGGGCAAATACAGTCCCCAGGCCGCGTACTCTCTTTTGCAACAGCGTGCGCACCTGGGCCGGTGAGGCGATATAGGCGGAGGTGCCGCCGCTTTGAGCAGCGACCTCATCGAGCAGCACATCGTTCCAATCCTCGCCTATGCCCATTGCCGTGATACCGATGCGGCGCGCACCCGCCTGCCGCGCCTCGGCCACACATTCTTTCTCGTCACCATACGTCTGGCCGTCGGTGAGCAGGATCAAATGGCTGGTGACCCGCTCACTGTGATTCCTCTCGATCTCTGACAGCCCCGCCTGGATACCCTTCAGAATCTCGGTCCCACCGCTGGCCCAGACGGTGGAAACCTGGGCCTTGGCCCGGGCGCGATCGATGCTCGACCGACTTGGCAGTACGACCTCGGCGCGGTCGTTGAAGGTGACCACCGCCAGCATATCGTCATCCCTTAATTCATCGATGATCTGATGTGCAGCCCCTTTTACGTTATCCAGGCGTGCACCCTGCATCGAGGTGCTGCGGTCGATCACCAGGCAAAGGTTGAGCGGCAATCGCTCCCCTTGTATGGCCGCGGCGGGTCTCACCTCCATCAGGAGGTAGAGCATCTGCTCTTCGTGACGGGAACAAAGCTGGCTCTGGCTGAGGCGGATATCCCAGAAGAGCACCGCTTTCTCACCCAGACCTGCCTTAGCCCGCTGCCGGTCGTAAGCGCGACGCTGCTGCGAGTCGCTCAGCACTGCGTAGGCGGCCTGGACCTCGTGGAACAGCGTCGTCGGCGCATTTTCCGTCCGACTATCAGGATGGTAACGGCGCGCCAGCGCGCGGTAGGCGCTTCGAATCTCCTCGTCTGTCGCAGACTGGGAAACTCCCAAAATATCGTAATAGTCCTGCTCGATATCTATACTCACGCGCCTTTATCCGCCGGTGGCTCCACAAGGATGATGGTGATATTGTCGCGCCCTCCGGCCTTATTGGCAGCGACGACGAGTCTTTCGCACGCAGCCTGGAGCGAAGAGGAAGTCGTGACAATTTCAGCCATCTCCGCCACATTTACTATACCCCATAACCCGTCGCTACAGAGCAACAGTCTTTCACCGTCAGCGATTGTGCGCATGTAGGTGTCTACTTCCAGCTCGCCGCCCTGGCCTACCGCGCGATAAAGCACGTTCTTCTGTGGATGGACGGCGGCTTCATCGGGCGTCAGTTGTCCCAACTCGACCAAGCGGTCGACCAGCGAGTGATCGTGCGTGATCTGGTCTAGTTTGCCCTCGGCCGTGACGACGTAGGCGCGGCTGTCGCCCACGTGAGCGATATAGGCACGCGAGTCAAGCATCAATGCGCAGGTCAGCGTCGTCCCTCCACCGGGCACCCGTTTGGCGACCATGTCGTTGGCGGCCCGCACCGCGTCTACGAGGACTTCTTTAAGCGCTGGCTGATCTGTATCTGGTTCCTGGCTGACAAGAACCGGCAAATAGAATTCGCGTGTGATGTGGTGAGCCACAGCGCGCGCGGCCAGGGAACTGGCGATCTCGCCAGATTGGTGCCCTCCCATGCCATCGGCCAGGATAAAGAGCCCGACCGCCGGCAACGCACCGTCGCCGTCGTGAGCAGCAGTGATGATCAACGCCGCATCTTCGTTGTGGCTGCGTACTATTCCCACGTCGGTAGCCCAACCGACTTTGAGCCGGGACTGTGGTCGGACGGCCCTTCCGGGCGTGGGAGGCTCGGCATCTGGCCCGGCCTTGCGAATTCCTAGAAGTTTGTATAGAAATTGCATAACGCTGTCCTTTTTAGCCCTTGCCGAAGAGAAAAGTCACCATCACAGAAGACTCTCAGGCAGGGAGCGCGTAGACGTAGCGATCGGTCGAGCCGATGTAGACCAAACCGTCCACCACCGTAGGCGATGATGTCACCGGGCCATCGGTCTGAAAGCGCCACCGCAGGTTTCCGGTCTTGACGTCCAAGCTGTAAACGGACCCATCTACCGAGCCAAAGTACACCGCGCCCGCGCCCACGGCCGGCGAAGAGGTCACCTGACCTTCCGTCTCATATCGCCAGACCAGGCGCCCGTTATCGGCGTCCAGGGCGTATAGATGACCGTCAGTTGATCCTATGAAAACAAGCCCTTCGGCAACGCTGGGCGAGGACACAATCGGCCCACCGGTGCGGTAGCGCCAAACCGACCAACCCGAGCGAATGTCCAGGCCGTAGACAAACCAATCCTGGCAGCCCACGTAGGCCATGTCCTCGGTGATAGCGGGTGAGGAGGTCACGCCGCGCCGGGCGCGGAAGCGCCAGCGTGCTTGGCCGCCGGTGTCTATCGCATAGACCACTCCTCCCTCACTCCCCACGTAAATCGCCTCGTCGCCGATAGCGGGCGACGAGCGTACCTCTCCCTCCGTCTCAAAGCTCCAGACGACACGCCCACTGTGAATATTGGCCGCGTACAGGTGGCGATCATCGGAGCCGAAGAACACATGACCAAACGCAGCCCGGGGCGACGACCATATTTTGTCCTGGGTGGGACAAGTCCAAATAATGCGGCCCGTGTCTGCGCTGATGGCGTAGAGCAGCTTGTCCGAGGAGCCCACGAACACCCGCCCCTCATGCACGCATGGAGACGAGGCGATCCCCCCCTCGGCGGCGTATTTCCAGAGGAACTTGCCATCCTTGGCGCTGATGGCATAGAGGTTATGATCATAAGCGCCGACGTATAGAATATCCTCAGATACCGCTGGCGAAGAACGAACTTCGTCCTCACAGGCAAAGCGCCACAACGCTATCACATCGCCGCTGGCCACAGACGACGCGCCAAAAGCCGTCGTCCCACCCATACCCCGGGCCGAGCTGAGACTCAACAACGTACGTTGCATCTCCTCAGCGGATCCATAGCGCTTATTAATATCGTACTCCAGCGCTCGGCTAATGACCTCCGACAGTTCGTGGGAAACGGTGGGATTTGTCTTGTGAATGGGACGCTCGTGAAAGGAGAACGGCGGCTCCAGGCGAGGGTCCTGCTTGCTGAGCAAGTGGTGCATCGTGGCCCCGAGCGCATAGATATCTACCCGTGGTTCGGCGACACCGCGATACTGCTCCGGCGGCGAATAGCCCTCCGTGCCGATCATGGTGCCCTTCTGGCCACTCTGGAAGAGTCGGGCGATTCCAAAGTCAACCACCCGGACGCGATTGTGGTGATCGAGCATGATATTAGAGGGTTTGATGTCACGGAAAATGATGGGGCGCGGCTCGTGGCCGTGCAGATAGCCCAACACCTCGCAGACCTGGACCGCCCAGCTTATCACTTGAGCCTCGGTCAAGAACCCCTCGGTCTCTGCCAGGATCACCTCCAGATCCTTGCCGTTCACATACTCTTCGACCAGGTAGCTGCGGTGGTTCTCGCTAAAATAGTCGTAAATCTGGACGATGCCGGGGTGGCTGAGGGTGGCCAGGATGTTTGCCTCGCGCTCAAAGTTGCGCTCAATCATCGCACGCACATGGGGATCGGTTGCGGTATTCAGCATCTCCTTAGCCACACACAGCCGGACGACCTTGGGAAAGCGCATATCCTGGGCTTTGTAGACGGCGCTCATACCACCGAACCCCAAAACCCCCAGGATGCGGTAACGACCTTGTAGCATGCGGCCGTCAGGCAGCCGACCTTCGACGCTATCGCGCGACTGAGGCTGAGAGGGGACGCTCTCCGCGCGCATCGCGCCCGCCGGAGGGGCAATGTGCCGCGTCCCTAATTCGTCCGCAGAGACTGGCACAGAGGATTCTTCCGGAGCCTCTACCTCGTGCTCAGAAGTCTCTTGCGAACGAACTCCTGCCTGCTCCAAATGCTGGGTCCCAAGCTTGTTCATTTCCGACCTTTTGGACACCAAACTTGCACAATCGGACTCGCTCCAGGTTCCCAAAGCCGATTATTCGAAATCGGCATCGGAAACCTTGCGAAGGTTAGAG
>CAZWPV010000142.1:0-6787 GCA_964635485.1 uncultured Anaerolineales bacterium | reverse complement strand
GGCTCGCGGTGCCCGCAGTTGGGATTGGGGCACACGCAAGTGCCGCCCGGACCGGCGGCCTGGGGGTCGCCCATACGGCCCGGCCCGCGACCTCGTCCACGTCCGCCTCCACGACCTCGACCCATCTCACTCACCTCCCCACATCATCCGCGCCGACACGTGCCCCCCACTGAACAGGGAGGCTCGGCGCACCGTTCCTCTCGCCCGCAGCAGGTATGCCCCGCTTGCCGGGCCGTCTGCCCGCTCGACACGAACGGGGCAGAGAGCAACTTGTCCCACGACGCGCTGCCGCAGTGTGGACAAGCAACGTCTGTGCCCACGCGCACCAGCACCTCGAACGTCGCGCCACAATCCCGACAGCGATACTCGTAGACCGGCATACGTCCTTCTCACTCCCCTTCGGCCTTGCCCCTCGACTTGCTCGGGGGCACCTCAGGGCGGGCTCCTGCGAACCGGATGGTCACCTCAGGCGCGCGCACCAGCGTGTTGATCAGGGTGGCGTGCTTTGCCACGCCGAGCAGTCTGCGCCTCATCTCCTCAGACGGGGGTGGCTCGATGCGAACCTCCACGTCCACCGCGCCGAGGCGGCGAGGGCGCTCCAGTTCCTCACACGCGATCTCCACCCCCAACCGTTCGAAGGGAATGTTATGCAGCCGGCAGGAATTGGTCACAAACTCACAGACACAGGCGCCTATCGCCGCCGCGAACAACTGCGGCGCGCTCAACGCCGTGCCCGCTCCACCGTCCTCCGGTGCAGCGTCCAAGACGACGGCGTTACTCCCAGCCGTCGCCAGGAAGCGCAGGCCATCCACGTGTTGCACCACGAGCCTCATTCCGTCGCTCCTCCGAAAAGAGATCGTCCGGACAGCTCACCCACGCACGACCGAGGTCAGCAGCCACGCCGCCAGCGCGGCGAACAACAGCGCCATCCCCAGCTTGATGGTGGCCCCCCTCCGCTCCAGAAAGCGCGTCAACTGCTTCGAGTTGGTGCCATAGTAGGCCATGATAAAGACCACCACCAGGGGCAGGATGAACAGCAGGTTGTACAGGATGAGAAACAGCAGCGCGCGCACCTGCATCTCCGGTTGGCTCACCACGAACACGATGGTCGGCAGATAGACCTGTCCCGTGCAGGCCAACTCCAAGAAGGAGACAGCCACGCCGGTGAAGAAAGAGCCGACGACAAACGCCTGAGAGTGGCGGCCCTTGCGGATGACGGCGTTGATACGCATGCGCAGGGCGTGAGGGAGATTCAGCGACATATCGCCGATGCCGCTGCGGCGTGCCTTGAGAAAATCCAGGAAACTGAACACGGCCAGCACGGCGCAGAAGAGGCCCGTCAGCCCGTACACCCAGCGCCCCAGCGTCGTCAGCAGGTCGCCGAGCAGGTCGAGTACCTGGTAGAAACCCAGGCCCACGGCCAGATAGGCCAGAAAGACGCCCAGCGTGAAGGCCGCGCCCGTCGCCAACACCTCGCGCCCCTCCCGCCCGCTCAGCGCCAGGTAGGAGACGAAGAAGCACAGCGTAGCAAAGGCGCAGGGATTGAGGCCGTCCACCAGGCCGGCGAAGGCGACGGTGAGAAAACCGAAGGACTCGAAGCGCTCCAAGATGCCTCGCTCTGCCTCTTCGGGATGAAAATCGTCCCACACACGCTCTGCGCCGCCGGCCGCGTATTTTTCGGCCAGCGCCATCACCGCCCCGGACGTGATCTCCGGCCCGATCAGGTAATCGTCGCCGACAAAGAGCGCCGGGGTTGCCAGACGTTTCTCCTCCGGCACATCCAGGCGCGCGCCCAGCCACTCGGCCAGGGCTGCGTCGCCCTGCAGGTTGTACTCCTCGACCATCACCTGCGGGTACTTGCTTTCCACGTATCGGATGTCGTACTCGGCGCGGCCGCACTCCTGGCAGCCCACCTCGTAGAAGTAGGCCATCCAGACCGGCGCCGGCGCCGCGCAGACCTCGTCATCCGGCGCGCAGATATCATCTCCCTCGCTTCCTGGATTGGGATCAATATCCGGCCCAACGACGACCAACCCGGCACCAACTTCTGCCAAACCGGGGATATCCGGCCATGCAACGCCTCCTGAAGCCAGATAGTCGCCGACCAAGCCAGGCAACCGCTGGCGGATGGCGCCCTCTCCGACGAGCGCCTCGTCGCCAACGACGACCAGCGGCAGCCCCTTCTCCTCCAGCGGCACGTCAAGCGCCTGTTCTGCGTACACCAGCAGCTCATAGTTGGCCGCGTCAAGGCCACCGGGGTTGTCCGGGTCGGAGATATCCACCACCTTGATCTGCAGTTGATCGCCGTATTCCTCATGCAGCGGGGTCAAGACCTCGTCGAAAACGGCCCGGCAGTGGGAGCACTCGGCGGAGGTAAAGTAGACGATGCGCACCGTGGCCGACTCCTGGGCCTGCGCCGTGCCCACCCCCGCGAAGAAGGCAACTCCCAGCAAGAGGATCACGACCGTCTGCAGGTACCTTTTCCACGTGAGATTCTTCATCGTTCCTTCATCCGATACATTGTGCCAGATCAAGCCTCCAGTCTATCCAAACGTTCCATTACCTCGGCCACCTGTCTGCGCAATTCGCGGGCCGTCTCCCGGAGTGTCGCAATCTCTTTCTCACGGGCAGAGATGGAGGCAGCAGGTGTAGACGCGGCGCTGCGGCCCATACCGGCGTGTGCTGGCCCGCTGGCGCCGCCAGTGGCGGGCAGCTCACCGGCCTTGTACGCCTCCACGGCCTGGCGCACCGTCCCGCCGCTAAATAGGTGGATGGGGACACCGGCGGGCTGCAAAACCTTAAAGGCGTTGGGGCCCACGTTGCCGGTCACTACCGCCTGCGCCCCGCGTTCGACGACGAACTGCGCCGCCTGGATACCGGCTCCACCGGTGGCGTTCGCCGCCGGGTTCTCCACGGCCTCGCACTGCATCGTCTCGGTGTCGACAAAGACGTAGGTAGGGCAGCGTCCGAAGGCGGGATGGGCCTGCGCGCCAAGGTCTGCGCCGCTCGCCGTGACGACGATCTTCATCTACGTTCCTCCATCTGCAAGCTCAGAATATCGGCACGCTCGGCCGGGCCGATGCACGCTCTGTGATCTTGGCGGCAATCGGCTCGAACACGTCCACCGCATAGTCCTCGATCTCGCCCGCGTCGCAGCGGCGGGCCAGATCTGGATCCAGCGGCAGTTGCCCCAACATGGGCACGCCCAACTGCGTCGCCGTGCGCATCGCCTGGCTGGGGCCAAAAACCTCGATCCGCTCGCCGCAGTTGGGGCACACGGCGTAAGCCATGTTCTCCACCAGCCCGACGATGGACACCTTCATCTGCCAGGCCATCCGCGCTGCCTTGCGCACCACCATCCCCGCCAGGTCCTGCGGCGAGGTCACCAGCACCACCCCGTTGAGCGGGATCGACTGCATCACCGTTAGCGAGGCGTCGGAGGTGCCCGGCGGCAGATCGACCACCAGCACGTCCAGGTCACCCCACACCACGTCGCCCCAGAACTGGCGGATCGCCCCGCCGACGAGCGGGCCGCGCCAGATGACGGCCTCGTCCTCGCTGGGCAGCAGCAGGTTGATGGACATGACCCGGATGCCAGTCTTTGTCTCGGCGGGCAGGATGCCCACAGGCCCCATGGGCGGCGTCTCGTGCAGGCCGAACATGCGGGGAATGCTGGGGCCGGTGATGTCGGCATCCAGAACACCCACGCGCTGCCCCTGCTGGCGCAGCGCCACGGCTAGCAGCGCCGCCACCGACGACTTGCCCACCCCACCCTTGCCACTCATCACCGCCAACACGCGCTTGATGGCATTCAGGTGCTCTGCCACCCCGGTCTCGCGCTTCTGTTGCTTTTCCTTCGGCCAGACACGCGCTTTCTCTTCCTGCGTCATCTCGCGCAAAGCGATCTGCACGTCCTGCACCCCCTCAAGCGCCAGGACCGCCTGGCGGGCGTCGTTCATGATGCGCTCCTTGAGTGGGCAGGCCAGCGTGGTCAGCGCCAGGGTAAAGCGCACTCGGGCATCCTCAATCTCCACATCGTGCACCATGCCCAACTCAACCAGGCTCTTGCCCAGTTCGGGATCCTGCACCCCGCGCAGGGCTTCCAGGACTTGTACTTTTTCGATCATCCTTCCTCCTTCTGTTCTATGTCAGCGGCGCGGGGATAGTGCTCCCCTTCACACACTTTCATGTGGGCATAGTACCTGCTCACCAGGCGGTTGAGCATCTTTCGGGTTTCGTCGAGGTCCTGGATCCACACTGCCAGCACCTCGTCCCCCGCGTCCGTGATGCGATATACCCGCCGGGGAGGCCCCAGGCTCTGTTCCTCGTTCCAAGTCGAAGTGACCCAGCCTCTGTCTTCCATGCCTCGCAGCATCCTGTAGATCGCACTGGGGTCCATCGCGTCCAGGCCAAAGTCGCCCACCTCTTCCAGCAGAGTATAGCCGTGGGCAGGCTCATAGTGCAAAAGCAGGAGCAGCGCCGATTCCAATAAGCCTGCTGCCCTACGGGCGTGCTTTCGCCCCATTCTGCGATTGCGTCCTGGCATTTTTCTTCCTCACTCTTCCGGGAAGTATACTACACTATATGTTGATTGTCAATAGCAGGGCAAACAGGTCGGTAAATATCTATTGACAAATTACACATAGCGTGTTATACTTGGGCAATTTACAGGGGGTGAAATTGAGGACCTATTTGGATTGCTATCCGTGTTTCCTGCGCCAGGCTTTGGACGCGGCGCGGCGGGCCGGGGCCGACGAAACTCAGCAGCGTGCGGTGCTGGACCGCGTGCTGGAGGCGCTCCGGCAGATCGAGCCGGCGGCCACTCCGCCGGAGATCGGCGACCGGGTGCATCGCATCGTGCGGCAGGTGGCCGGAAACGGCGACCCCTATCGGGAGGCCAAGGCAGCCAGTACCCACCAGGCCTTGGCCTTGTATCCCCGGTTGAAGGAGATGGTGCGGGAGACGGATGATCCGCTGGAAGTGGCCGTACGCTTGAGCATCGCCGGAAACATCATAGACGCGGCCCACTTCCAGGAGTGCGATCTGTGGGGCACGGTGGAGCGGGTGCTGGTGCAGCCCTTCGCCGCGGACGACGGGGCGGCCCTCCGCGAGGCGCTCGCCGGGGCCAGCAAAGTGCTCTATATGGCCGATAACGCCGGCGAGACTGTTTTCGACCGGGTGCTGATCGAGGCCCTCGACGTGCCGGTGGTTTATGCGGTGAAAGGGGGGCCAACCCTGAACGACGCGACGCGAGAGGATGCGCTGGCCGCAGGTGTGGATCGCGCGGCAGAGATCGTGAGCACCGGCTCAGATGCACCGGGGACGATTCTCGACGACTGCTCGGACGAGTTCCGCAAAATGTACGAGCAGGCTGAACTCATCATCGCCAAAGGGCAGGCCAACTACGAGACGCTGAGCGAGGAGGGGCCGAGGGTGTTTTTACTGCTCCAGACCAAGTGCCCCGTCATCGCCCGCGACGTGGGCGTGCCGGTCGGGAGCATCGTCCTCAAGCAGGGATAGTAGCAGAAGGAGTTGAACGGCGGCAGGATTCAATGGCACAGAGCCGCGAGGCCAAAGAAAAAGTAGCCGAGAACAAGTTCGAGTATACCCTTTTTGACGGGAGGAATACAAATAATGAAAATAGTGATTACTTCGACTGGCACGGAGATCGACGCCGCGGCAAGCCCGGTTTTCGGGCGCTGCCCGGCGTACGTCTTTGTAGATATAGAGACCGAGGGTGAAAACCACCCGATGCAGTTTGAGGCCGTGGAGAACCCGGCGATCGCCGCTTCCGGCGGTGCGGGCATCCAGGCGGCCCAGTTCATCGTTGAGCATGGGGCACAGGCGGTGGTGACCGGCAACGTGGGCCCCAACGCTTTCAACGTTTTTCAGTCCGCCGGCGTGCCCATCTACCTATTTGGCGGGGGGACGGTGCGCGAGGCGGCCGAGGCGTTCAAGGCCGGCGAGCTTCAATCCGTCGCCGACGCCAACGTCCAGGCCGGGATGGGGATGGGCGGCGGCATGGGACGCGGCATGGGGCGAGAGATGGGACGCGGGATGGGTCGTGGCATGGGCATGGGACGCGGCATGGGACGTGGGATGGGAATGGGCTTGGGAGCAGCTACATCTCCAACACTACCCGCGTCGCAACCTGCATCCGCTCCCGCCGCATCCCGCGAGGAGGACATCGCCACTTTGAAGAAGACGGCCGGCGACCTGCAGAACCAGTTGGCCGAGGTGATGGCGCGGCTGGACAAGCTGCAAGAGGAGGAGTGAGACATGCGCGTCGCAATCTCGGTTGACGACAACAGAGGCCTGGACAGCGTAGTCAGTCCACACTTTGGACGCTGCGCTTACTACGTGCTCGTAGACCTCGATGACCGCGAGGTACAACAGGTCGGCGCGGTGGAGAACCCGTACTACGGCCACCACCAGCCGGGACAGGTGCCCGCCTTCATCGAGCGCCAGGGCGCCGACGTCATGCTGGCCGGCGGGATGGGTCGGCGGGCGATTGGGCTGTTCCAACAGTGCGGCATCGAAGCGGTAACCGGGGCCACAGGCTCCGTGCGCCACGCGCTGGAGCAGTACCTGGGCGGGGCGTTGCAGGGCGCTGCGCCGTGCCGCGAGAGCCTGGCCCACGGCCACGGGGAATCCGCAGGCGAGAGTGAATACGAGGAAGACGAGGCGGGCCGGCTGCGGGAGGAGATCGAGATGCTGCAGCAGCAGTTGAACGAGGCAATGGGGCGCCTGGACCGGTTGGCGAACGACGGAGGCAACCGCTCCCCTT